>JAGWVP010000256.1 GCA_018970825.1 bacterium
GTGTGGACGACGAGCAGCGCCGTGCCGAGGAGGGCCGCGAGACGCGGGGGCGTCGGACGCTCGTACCAGTCGAGCGCGAACACGCCCATCCAGGCGAGGAAGACCATCTCCCAGGGCGTGTAGGTGAAGTGCGCGATCGATGCGTAGAGGAACGGGTTCAGGACGACGAGGGCGAGCACCGCGGCCCGCGATGCAGGCGATGCGAGCAGGCGCGCGGCGAGACGGCCGACGGCGAGCACGCCCGTCGCGCCGGCGAAGAGCTGCAGGAACCCGCCCGTCGCCTCCGGCGAGAACCCGGTCGCGCGAGAGAGCGCGAGGATCGCCGCGAGCAGCGCGTTCAGGAACGGCGGTTGCGAGTGGAGGTCGAGGAGCGAGCCCCACGGCGCCCCTTCGAGCACGTCGCGCGACAGGAGTTGCCAGTAGTGCCACGGGATCGCGAACCCGTCGCGCGCGAGCACGAAGGCGGCGAGCGCGAGGTAGGCGAGAAGTGCGAGCCCGACGTCCGCGGCGAGGCCCGGCCCCGGGGAAAGCGGGGCACGGAGGGTCCGCTCCGGGTCCACGGCCCCGCGGGAGAGTGCCGCCCCGCGCGATCTCCCGCCCGGGCGCCGTCCCTCAGGCATGGAGGCCCGATGATCGCGCCGATCCGCGGGCCCGGGGCGCGGGGTCGCTCTTCGTGTGGTCCACCGACTGCCGCCGGTAGCCGATGCGCAGCGCCGCGCGCACCGGCGCGAGCCGGTAGAGGCGCCCTCGCAGCACGAAGTCGAGTGCACGCTGCACCTGCGCCTTGCGCCGGCTCGGCGCGCCGATCGCGCGCGCGCACTCGGCCTCGTAGCGCTCCCGGAGCGCCGGCCCGAGACCGCCCGCGCGCACCGCGTCGCGCGCGGTCTCGCCGGCGGCGATGCCCGAGCGCAGGGCCTGCCAGATGCCCTCGCCGGTGAAGGGGTCGACGAATCCCGCCGCGTCGCCCGCGACGAGAAGCCCCGGGGCGGTGACCGGGACCGGCCGGGGCGCGAGCGGCAGCGACCAGGCGCGCCGCCGACCGACGCGTTCGGCGCCGCGGAAGCGGTCGGCATGGCGTGCGAGGAAAGCGTCGAGCAGGTCAGAGAGACGCCGTCCCTGCCGCTCGTAGGCGTCGGCCCGCAGGAAGACACCGACGTTCGAGACGCCCGCCACCGCGGGAAAGATCCATCCGTAGCCGAGCGGCAGGTCGTCTTCGAAGAAGTGGTCGCAGGTGGTCTCGCCGAAGGGGAAGGACACGCCGCGCCAGTACTCGGTCGCCGACACGCCGAGCCAGCGGCCACGCGCGGGGCCGGGCCCCGGCGGGTCGAGCGCGACCGAGCCGTAGCCGTCGGCGGCGACGACGACGCGGGCGGACCAGGCGAGCCCGGCGCCCTCGACGCCGACCACCGCGCCGTCGCTGCGGACGAGATCCGAGACGCGCCGCCCCTGCACGAAGCGACCGCCGGCGGCCTCGAAGCTCCGGCGCAGCGCGTCGTCGAGGTCGCGGCGGCCGATGATCCAGCCGGGCTCGCCGTAGCCGCGCTCGATGCGAGTGCCGTCGGGGAAGACGGCCGCCGCGCGCTCGACGAGCGCGTGCGGGAAGCGCGCTGCCTCCTCGTCCGCCCCGAGCTCGGCGAGCAGGCGGACCGAGTCGTTCGAGAGCGCGTCGCCACAGGCCTTGTCGCGCGGGAACACCGAAGCATCGACGACGGCCACGTCGACTCCCGCGCGCGCGAGCACGATGCCCGCCGCGCAGCCGGCCGGTCCGCCGCCGACGATCGCCACCTCGCTCGACCCGCGGACCGGGCTCTCCGGGGGAAGGCCCGACGTCACGGCACCAGCCCCGCCGCGAGGCGCGATCCCGGCACCGACACGAACATCCCGGCGCTGCGGCCGTAATGCCAGCCGATCGCGCAGATCGCGAGCCACGCGATCCCGTAGATCACCTTCACCCGCGTCCACGCACGGCTCGCCTCGCCGCGCTCGACCGGCACGACGATCGCGTACGCGGACATCGCGGCCGGGGCGATGCCGAGGACGGCGAGCGACCACGCCGAAGCCGCGGCCATGATTCCGCGCGCGAGCTTCACCGTGCGCTCGTGACCGAGCTCGACCGCGGTCGTCCGCACGCCTTGCACCTCGTCCTCGGGGGCGTCGCGAAGCACCTGCAGGCACTCGAAGACGCCCGCGAAGAGACCGAGTTGCAGGGCCATCGCCCACCCCAACCGGTCGTCGACCGGCGTCCCGCACAGCGGCATCGCCGTCCCCCAGGCGACCATCGCCGCCACGTCGAGGAAGGGCCTGCGCTTCAGGACCGTCGAGTAGAGCAGGCAGGCGCCGCCGCCGAGCACGAGCGGCAGGAAGAGGCCGCGGTCCCAGGTGGCCGCGATCCCGACCAGGATCGCGAGCAGGAAGGCCTGCGCCGCGCGTGCCGCCGGCAGGTTCCCGGCGAGGAAGCCCGCCGTCTCGCGGCTCCGGTCGCTCGCCCGCAGGTCGAGCGCGACGTCGAGGGTGTCGTTGTTCAGGTAGACGAGGACGTTCAGGAGGAAGGCGAAGACGAAACGGACGGCGACCTCGGCGGCGGGAAGACGAAGTGCGAGGGCGATCGAGACCGCCCCGGCGAGATTCGCCATCTCGAGGTTCGAGAGGCGGTAGGCGACGACGTCGCGAACGATCCGGAACGCGGCGCCCATGGGAGATCGGCTCTATCACCGCGAACCGGGGCGGGCGAGGGAGATCGCGGGGCGGCGGCGCGCGGCGCCGGCCCCCTCGACCTGCCCGGAACGTCGTCCGGATCGCCGCGGCCTCAGCGCGGACGCAGGCGCAGCCGCACCGGGAGCTTCTTCGGCCCGCCGACGAAACTCGCCTTCAGGAGCTCGATCGGCCCCGCGGACTCGATCGAGACGAGGCGCTCGGCGAGCTGGCGGAAGAAGACCCGGAGGTCGAGGCGCGCGAGGTGGGCACCCAGGCAGAAGTGCTCGCCGATGCCGAAGCCGAGGTGCGGGTTCGGGTCTCGATCGAGGCGGAAGACCCAGGGGTCCGCGAACACCTCCTCGTCGCGGTTGGCCGAGGCGTAGAAGAGCGCGAGCGAATCGCCCTTGCGGATCTTCTGGCCGCGCAGCTCGCAGTCCTCCGTCGCGGTGCGCGCGAAGTGGTTCACCGGGGTCGTCCAGCGCACGATCTCGTCGGCACCCGTCTCGACCAGCGAGGGGTCGCGCCGCAGCTTCTCGAGCTGGTCGGGGTGCTCCATGAGCGCGACCAGCCCGTTCGAGATCGAGTTCCGGGTGGTGTCGTGGCCCGCCACCATGATGAGGAAGATGAGCGAGAAGAGCTCGAAGGTCGGGACCGGCCGGCCGTCGATGGTCGCCTGGGCCAGCACGGTCAGGAGGTCGTTGCGCGGCTCGCGCCGCCGCTCCTCGATCAGCTCGTTCAGGTAGGCGAAGGCCTCCTGGATGAAGACCAGCCGCTCCTCCGGCGTCTCGCCCTCGCGTTGGAAGTCGGGGTCCTCGAGGCCGAAGTTCTCGTTGGTCACCTTGAGCACGAACTGCTCGCGCTCGCGCGGGATGCCGAGCAACTCGGTGATCATGCGCAGCGGCTGGATCGCCGCGACCTCGCGGACGAACTCGACGTCGCGCGGCGAGCCGTCGCCGGCGAGTTCGTCGAACATCTCCGCGGTGATCTCCTCGAGGCGGGACTGCAGCCGCGCGATCGCACGCGGCGTGAACCACCCGCTCACGAGCTTGCGGTAGTCGCGATGATCGGGCGGGTCCATGTTCACGAGCATGCGCAGCGGCGGGTTCTCCTCGAGGCTCATCGTCGCGTTCTCGGTGACCTCGGGGAACAGGATGAAGCGGCCCGCGCTGCGGAACTTCTCCGGCTGCGTCGAGACCGTGACGATGTCCGCGTGCCTGGTGATCGCCCAGTAGGGCTTGTACCCGGGCGTCCTCATGAAGTGGACGGGCGACTCGCGGCGCAGCCGCGTCCATGCGTCGTGCGGGTAGCCGATCGTGCCGTAGGTCTGCGCCGTGATGACGTCGAGCTGGTCGAGAGCGGTCGCTGCTTCCATGGGTTTCGCCTTCCTCCGTCGGGAGCGGGCCGCGCGATGGCCCGATCGCGCCATGCCTAGCCGATCGGCGGGGCTACGGGGAGAAGCCCCGCTAAAACCCCGTTTTTCGGGCGTCACCCGCGGGAGTCCGCTTGCCTGCGGGGCGTCCCTCGTGATGTCTGACGACCAACGCGAAGACCTCGCGGCCGACGATCGCCCGCGAGCCGATCCCGAGGAGACTCGCATGAACCAGTCCAGAAACGTCCGGAGATTTCTCGCCCTGCTGTTCGCCGTCACCGCGGCGATGCTGGCTCCCTCGGGGTTGCGCGGCCCGGCGGCCGAGGCCGCCGACGCGATCGATCCCGACGCGATCGAGATCGGCGTGGACTTCGCGCAGATCAACGACGTGTCGAAGACCGGCAAGGACGGCTGGTCCGCCCGGGGTTCGGTCAACCTGCCCGCCCCGAGCAGCGCCGGGCCGGCCTTCACTCCGGTGCAGGACGCGGTCGACAACGGCGCGACCGTGTCGATCTGGCAGATGGGCAGTGCGACCTCCGGATTCGCGGCTTTCCCGACCGCCGTCGGGGCGTACTCGCTGGTCGACTCGTACGACTTCACACCGGAACAGTGTCGGTCCCGTAGCCAGGGACGCAGCCTCGCCTGCTCCGACGGAGGGAGTTACCTGCGCCTGCGCTGGCGGCGGAACTCGGTGAACGACTACCGGCTGGTCGTGAAGATCTCGGGCCTCGACCTCGCGGGCCCCAAGCCCTACGGGATCCCGCTCGCGGTGCAGGTCGAGATCCCGGGGCAGGGCGTCTGGGAAGGGTTCCCGGCGGTCGAGAACTGCGTCGTGAGCCACAACGGCGACCGGACCACCTGCCGCTCGAAGCCCTGAGCCACGGCATCCCCCGCGCCGCCGCCCCTTGCGGTCGGCGGCGCGGGGGGCCCGGCGACCTCGCCTTCGCTTCGAATTTCGGGTTGTCCGAGCGGGGGGCCCGGCGTAGGGGGAAGGTCGTGAGGGACCTCCACCGAAAGTCGGCCCGTCGAGGTTTCCGCGTCCGCGCGGCGATCCTCCCGTTGTTCCTCGCGATCGCCGCGGTCCTCGCACCGAGCGACGGACGGGCACAGGGCGACCCGACCCGCTACGCGATCGGGTCG
>JAGWVP010000257.1 GCA_018970825.1 bacterium
GAGCAGGGTGATGACGGGTCCGACGAGCGAGCAGGGCACGCCGGTGAAGAAGTCGACGCCGTGCGCGACCAGGGCGTCGACCAGCGCGCGCGCGCGCTCCGGTCCGCCCGGGACGCCGCCGCTCACGCGAGCCCCCGCGATCGAGCCGTCGCGAGCGGGTCGGACTCGCGCCAGGTGCCGTGCTCCCGCACGAGGGCCGCGCCGGCGACGGCGAGCGCGAGTGCTTCGTCCGGCGACCGGTCGGGCCCGTCCGCACCGGCCCAGCCGAGGTCCGGCTTGCGCGACAGGCACCAGGCGAACCCGCGCTCGACGAAGCGGCCGTCCCGCGCGGCCGCCGGGAACGCGGCCGCGTCGAGGACCCCGGGGTGGCGGGCCTCGACCAGCGGCAGCAGGAGCATCGCGGCCCGGAGGTTCGCGATCGTCGACCGCAGGTCGCGACGCCAGTCGCCCGCGGGCGACTGCGTCGCCGCGAGCCTCGCGAGGGCGCGCGCGGCCGAGGCGGCGACGATCGCGTCCCCGCCGGAGCGGGGCCCGCCGTCGTGCAGGAGCGCGAGGGCGAGTGCGTCGTCGAGCACGCACGCGGTCGCGTCCTCGCCGTCTTCGCCCCCGCTCCAGCCGCCGTCCTCGTCCTGTTCGGCGAGCAGGGCCGCGACGGCCTTCCGAAACCGCTCCTCGCGATCGGCATCCGGCGCGCTCCCGTCGAGCACCGCATGACCGAGCAGGGAGACCCGTGCCGCGAGGCTCGCCGGCCCTCCGCGATCCTCGGCGGCGACGTCCCGCCGCGACGTCGCGAGTCGACCGGAAGCGGCACCCCGGGCGTCGCCGACGAGGGCGGTCCGTGCGCGGGCGAGGGCGGCGAGTTCCCCGGGGGCGGCTGCCGAATCCGTTCGGGCCGCGTGATCGAGCGCGAGCAGGACGCGGGCCGCGACGTCGCCGTCGCCCGCGGCGCGAGCGCAGGGGAGCAGTTCCGCGAGCAGCGGGATCGCGCGCGACGCGCGACCTTCGACGACGGCCTCGGCGAACGCGAGGGCCCGTTCGCGGATCCCGGCGAAGTCGGCCGCGAGGAGCCGCGCGCGCGCCTCGGCCTCGTGTCGAGCCCCGCGCGCGAGGAGCCCCGCGAGCGCCTCGTCGTTCCCGATCCCGATCCCGGTCGCGGAATGCACGCGGCCTACCAGCGGAGCTCCGCCCACGCGCGGCGGTAGTCCTCGAAGGAGTCGATCTCCATCCAGCCCTTGTAGACGTCGACGCAGGTCACCTCGTGACCGCGGTCGACCAGTTCCTGGACGAGGTCGGTCAGGCTCGCACGCTCGAGCGACTCGGCCTCGTGGAAACGGCCGCGGTGGTTGCTTCGCAGGTCGCGCCAGGTCTCCCGCACGAGCTCGGTGCCGCGCTCGGAGAGGAACGCGAGGCCGATGAACTCGCCGTGCGCCTCCTTCGGGTCGATGCCCTGTCCCACCCGGTGGACGCGCGTCCCGCCGGCCGACGGCACGAAGCGGTAGCCGGCGCTCGGCGCCTCGTCGGTCACCACGAGGTCGTGCGTGGTGGGCCTCACCCCGCCGTTGCGCACCGAGTCCCAGAAGGCGCGATCGACCGCGATCGCGACGTCGCCGGGCGCGCGGAGCAGGCGGCCGAGGATCGAGTCGTCGAAGATCACGTCGCCGTAGAGGCAGACGACCGGGCCTCGCAACTCGTTCTCGGCGAGCGCGAGCGAGGCGAGTTCGCCGGTCTCCGCGAACCGCTCGTTGTCGTAGTAGCGCAGGTGGGGCAGGTCGACGGCCGACCGGTGGTGCCCGCGGACGACCGCGATCTCGCGGATGCCCGACGCGTTCAGGGCCTCGACCTGGCGGCCGAGGATCGTCTTGCCGCGGATGTCGAGCATGCACTTCGGCCGGTCGGCGACCAGGTCGCCGAGGGACGGGGCGTCGCCCGCGGCGAGGATCACGGCGGAGCACTCGACCCCCCCCGGCATGAGGAAGCGCGCCTCGTTCGACCGCAGCGCGTCGAGCCCGACCAGCCCGTAGATGTCCTCGAGCGGCGCGATCCGGCCTTCGACCTCGAGCGTGCGGCCGGAACGGATGTCGGCGAGCGCCTGCCGCATCGCGACGACCGACGCGCGCAGCGACTGGTTCGCGTAGATGACCAGCCGGAAGCCCGCCCGCGAGAGCTCGCCGAGCGGCGTGCCGACGTAGGTCGTCGGAACCGCGACGAGCGGCACCGGGCGGTCCCAGGAGCGGGCGACGTCCTCCAGCTCGGAGAGGTCGGGGTGCTTCGAGTGGATCAGGATCGCGTCCGCGCCCGCGTCGGCGTAGGCGCGCGCACGGGTCAGCGCCTCCTCCTTGCCCCAGCCGGCGATCAGCGCCTCGGTGCGCGCGATCACGACGAACTCGGAGCTGCGCTGCGCGGCCTTCGCCGCCTGCACCTTGCGCGCGTGCTCGTCGGTCGGCACGATCTCGCGGGTGACCCCGGTGTAGAAGCTGCAGCGCTTCGGGAAGATGTTGTCCTCGATCGAGATCGCGGATGCGCCGGCGGCCTCGAACTCCGCGACGGTGCGCATCACGTTGATCGCGTTGCCGAAGCCGTTGTCGCAGTCGGCGATCACCGGGATGCCGGTCGCGTCGACCATCGCGCGGGTCGCCTCGAGCGTCTCGCTCATCGTGAGGATGCTCGCGTCGGGCACCGCCCGCACCGCCGACAGGCCGAAACCGCTCGCCCAGACGGCGTCGAAGCCGGCCTGCTCGACGAGTTTCGCGGACAGCGCGTCGTGCGCGCCGCAGGCCACCACCGGCTCGGGCCGGGCGAGCAGGCGGCGGAGGGATCGTCCGTGGGCCGGCATCGGGTGGGCGTTGGTTAGGACACGTCCCCGGGGCCCGCAACCGCCTCGTCTCGCGGTCCTCCGGCCGTCGCGACGCGAGCGTGCCGTCGGCTTGGATTTCGCGCCGGATTCCACCATCCTGCGTCGTCATGGTCTTGCCGATCGGCGACGCGCCGAATCCCAAGGGCTTTCCCTTCGTCAACTACCTGATCATCGCGGCGAACGTCGCGGTGTTCCTCCTGTTCACCGTGCCGCTCGAGGGCACGCGTGCGTCGGCGAGCGACCCGCGCCTCGCGGAGTACGTGCGGGAGATGTCGCGCGCACTCGCGGGAAGGGTGTCCGCCTCCGCGTTCGACAACGTGAGCCTCTGGGACCTCGCGGTCTTCAACTGGGGGTTCCGCCCGGCCTACCCGTCGGTCGTGGACCTCTTCTCGTCCATGTTCATGCACGCCGGGTTCATGCACCTGTTCGGGAACATGCTGTTCCTGTGGATCTACGGCGACAACGTCGAGCACACGCTCGGGCGATTCCGCTACCTGTTCGTCTATCTCGCCTGCGGCGTCTCGGCCGTGCTGTTCCACTGGGCCTTCGCTCCGCAGTCGCTCATGCCGATGGTCGGTGCGTCGGGCGCGATCTCGGGCGCGCTGGGCTTCTATTTCCTCGCGTTCCCCCGCAACAAGGTGCGGCTCCTCTGGCTCATGCCGCCGCTCATGTCGCAGGTGGTCGAGGTCTCGGCGCGGATGGTGCTCGGCTTCTACCTCGTCATGGAGAACTTCCTGCCCTTCATGGCGGCGCGCGGGGAGGGCGGCGTCGCCCACGGAGCGCACATCGGCGGGTTCCTCGCCGGGCTCGCGTTCGCCTGGTGGTACCAGCGCCGCGAGCTCGCGACGCCGTCGGAGTTCCGCGAGACCGGCGCCCCCGCCGAGGCGATCCCGGCCTCGCGCTTCGGCGCGGCGCTCGCCGAGGGTCGCTTCGCGGAGGTCGCGCGCGAGTACTTCTCGCTCCCCGAGGCCGAGGCGCGCCGCGCCCTCGCCCCGGGCGAGGCGCTCGAACTCGGCGAGTGGTTGCGGAAGTCCGACCACGCCAAGGCCGCGCTCGCCGTCCTGCGGCGCTCGATCAAGCAGGATCCCTACTCCCCGGATGCGGCGCGCCTCGAACTGCTCGCGGGCCTCGTCCTGCTCGAGGATCTCCACCTCCCGACCGAGGCCTTCCAGCACCTGCGGACGGCGCTCGACCGCCAGCCGGACGCCTTCACCGCCTCGCGCGCGCGCCGCGCGCTCGAGGCGATCGACGGAATGCAGAAGTTCGGCCATGTCGGCCACCTGCGCACTCCCCGCCCCTGGTGACGCCATGAGAGCCGTCGTCGTCGATCGCTGGATGGAACCCTCGGAGCTCCGCGCGAGCGAGTTGCCCTCGCCCCCGGTCGGGCCGGGACAGGTCCGCGTGCTCGTCCACGCCGCGGGCTGCAACTTCTTCGACATCCTGATGGTGCAGGGGCGCTACCAGGTCCGCCCGCCGTTCCCCTTCGTGCCGGGTGCCGAACTCGCCGGCGAGGTGACCGAGGTCGGACCCGGCGTGACGTCGCTCTCGGTCGGGGATCGCGTGCTCGCCTCGGCCGGCATGGGGGCGTTCGCGACCGAGGCCGTCGTGCCCGCGGCGGCCTGTCACCGGATGCCCGGGTCGATGACGTTCGAGGAAGGAGCCGCGCTGCCGATCGTCTACCCGACCTCGTACGCGGCGCTCGCCTTCCGCGGCGCGCTCGCGCCGGGCGAGTGGCTGCTCGTGCACGCGGCCGCCGGCGGCGTCGGGCTCGCCGCCGTGCAGATCGGCAAGGCTCTCGGCGCCCGCGTCATCGCGACGGCCGGCGGCGAGGAGAAGCTCGGGATCGCGCGGCGTGCCGGCGCCGAGTTCGCCTTCGACTACGGCTCCGACGGCTGGGTCGAGAAGGTGAAGGAAGCGACCGGGGGACACGGCGCCGACGTGATCTACGATCCGGTCGGCGGCGACGTGACCGACCAGTCGCTGCGCTGCATCGCGTGGAACGGCCGGCACCTGGTGATCGGCTTCGCGAGCGGGCGCATCCCCGAGGTCAAGCTGAACCGCGTGCTGCTGAAGAACGTCTCGATCGTGGGGCTCCACTGGGGCGCCCACGCGATCCACGAGCCCGCGCGCATCCCGGAGACCTTCGCGCGCCTGTTCGAGCTCCACTCGGCGGGGCGGATCGCGCCCGAGATCTTCCCCCGCCGCTACGCCCTCGACGAGTTGCCCGAGGCGCTCGCCGCCCTCGGCTCCCGGCGCACCTGGGGCAAGGTGATCGTCGCGCCGAACGCGACCGCCTGAGG
>JAGWVP010000258.1 GCA_018970825.1 bacterium
TACCTCGAGGCGGCGGGCCGTGCGCCCGCGCGGCCCCCGGGGAGGGCCGCGTGACGTCCGGCCCCCGGGTGGTGCGGGCTCTGCCGCGGGGCGCGACGCCCGCGCTTGCGGCCGCGGCGGGTCTCGTCGCGATGCTGCTCGTCTCCGCCTGGCTCTGGCCGTGGCGCCTCTACGGTTTCGACCCGACCGACGAGGGCGTGCAACTCGTGCAGATCGACCGGGTGCTCGCCGGCGAGCGTCCCCAGGTCGACTTCGAGACCTCCTACACGCCGGGCTACTTCGGCTTCCACGCGGCGCTCCTGCGCGCGACCGGCGGCGGTCTCGCGACGACGCGCACCTTCGGGGTCCTGCTGCAGGCCGCGACCGTGGGACTCGGCGTGGCGCTCGCGGCCGCGTGGGGCGGGATCGCGAGCGCGACCGTGGCGGCCCTGCTCGCGGTCGGGTTCCTGCTGCCGTTCTCCCTGCGCAGCGGCGCACCCTTCAACGTGCCCTACCCGGGATGGCTCGCGATGCCGCTCGCGCTGCTCGCACAGGCCTCCGCGACACGGCTCGCGCTCGTGCGCGCCGGAGCGCGGCGCGTTCCGCGCAACGAGGTGATGCCCGGCCTGCCGTGGGCGATCGCGGCCGGGGTCGCGGCCGGGTGCGCCTTCTCGATCAAGCCGAACGCGGGGTTGCTCGCCCTCGCCGGGTCCGCGGTCGCGGCGACGGCCGGCTGGCGCGGTCGAGGTGCCGGCGGGGCCGTGCTCTCGTGGAGCGTCCGTGCTGCTGCCGCGGTCGCGACCTGGGTCCTGCTGCGCGCCGGGCTCGATCTCGCGACCGCGGTCGCCTTCGGACTGCCCGTCCTGCTGGCGCTCCTCGCCCCGCCGCCGGGGTCGGCGCACGACGACGAGCGCGTCCTTTCGGCGCGACGCGCCCTTCCCCCCGCGCTCGACCTGCTCGCGCTCGGGACCGGGTTCCTCCTGCCGGTCCTGCCCTGGGCCGTCCGACTGGTCGCGACGCTCGGGCTCCCGGAGACGATCGACCGGGTCCTCCATCTCGACGGCAGCGTCGTGCGCGCCTACGCGGTGCCGATCGCGTCGCCGGTCCCGGCGACGCTCGCGCTCCTCTCGGGGGTCGTCGTGGCCGCGGCCCTCGCGTGCGGCCCGCCGGCGCTCGCGCGACTCGCGCCGTCGGCGATCCCGGCGGGCCTCGCGGTCGCGGTCCTCGCAGGGCGAGCGGCGGGCGTTGCGCCGCGGCTCGTGGCGGAGAACGCCTCGCCCTGGATCGGTCCGCTCCTCCTCGCGATCGGCTCGCTCGTCCCCACGAGCGGACTGCGCGGCGTGCGCGAGCGGGCGCTGGTCGCGTTCGCGGCGATCTACCACCTCCAGGTGTTTCCGCGGGTCGACCTGATCCACGTCGCGATGGCGGCGCCGCCGCTCCTGCTCGCGTCCGCGGTCGTCGGCAGCCGGCTCGCGGAGGGGGTTCTCGCCGCCGCGCGTCGGCCCGGGCCGCTCGTCGTCGGCGCGCTCGCGCTCGCGACGGCGCTCGCGTGCGGACGGGCCTTGCCGACCGCGATCGAGCGGGCCCGGGAGCCGGTCGTCCCGGTCGATCTCGGCCCCCGTGCGCCGATCGTCCTCGCCGCGCGTCA
This sequence comes from bacterium, assembly GCA_018970825.1. Lineage (GTDB taxonomy): Bacteria > Desulfobacterota > Binatia > UBA12015 > UBA12015 > REEB422. The sequence continues at coordinate 1,628 of JAGWVP010000258.1, forward strand.
TGCCTCCGATCTCGACTGGCTGTCGCGCACGGTCCGCGACGTGCGCGAGCGCAGCCGCCCCGGGGACCCCGTGTTCGCCTTCCCGGACCTGCCGGGGCTCGGCTGGCTCGCCGGGCGACCGAGCCCGTGGACCTGGCTCTACTTCGTGCCGGGGCGCCCGTCGCGCGAGGACCAGGCGCTCCTGCTCGCGGAATTCGAACGGCATCCGCCCGCGGTGGTCGTGCTGCACGCGAACCCGGAGCCCGCGTTCGTCGGTGCCGACGCCTACTACGACCGGCTGGCCGACCACCTCGCGCGGGGATTCGCCCCGGCCGCGACCCACGGCGACGCGACCGTACTCGTCCCGCGGCGCTGAGCCCGCCTCCGGCGCGCCGTCGGCCGATGCCCCGGGGTCAGGCGAGTTCGCGGTAGAAGAACGCCATCGCCGCGCCGAGTGCGATCACGAGCGACGGCCAGAGGACGCGCGCGACCCGGTGCGGGAAGAGCCCGCGCAGTTCCAGCCACCGCACGACGCCGGCCGCGAGTCCGAGGCCGCCCAGGACCGCGTGCTGCCAGTCGATCAGGGTTCCGAGCGACTCCGAGGTTCCGAAGCTCGAGTGCGCGTGCCCGAGCAGCAGCAGGCTGCCGACGATCATGAGCAGCGGCAGCGCGTGCCCGAGCGGGCGGTCCTCGCCGCCGCGTCTCTCCTCCCTCAGGCCGAGCCCGGCGAGGACGAGCACCATGAGCGCCCCGATCCGGTGCTCGAGCACGGTCGGATCGCGCAGGGCCTCGAGCGGCGGCACGTGCCCCATCGGCCAGACCTCGGGATCGCTCGCGATCGCGATGAACGCGGCGAACGGCACGAGGGCGAGCGGCCAGAGAGCCCCGACCCGGCCCGCGGCTCCGCCGCCGCGCGCCTGCAGGAGCCAGGCGAGACCGAGCAGGACCACGACCAGTCCCGAGCCGTTGTGCATGAACTCGGAGTAGCGCAGGTCGTCGTCGGTCCGGGTGGCGCTGCCCACCCAGGTCGAGGGATCGACGATCCCGGTGCGCGGCAGGTGCGGCGTCGTGACGGCGCGAAGCTGCGCGGGCGAAAGCCGTCCGTTGCCGGACGGGTCGGGCGGAGAGACCGATCCGAGGATGCCCGCGACGAGGATGGCCAGCAGCCCGGCGGTCGCCTCGAGTTCCAGCATGCGGTCGAGGGAGCGCCGCGCGCCCGCCGGGGAGGTGCCGTCGCGGGCAGCGCGATCGAGCCCGGGCCCGACGACCCGCCAGTTCGTCCAGCCCGCGGCCGCCACCGGTCCGAGGAGAGCGAGCTTCCAGAGGAGCGTGAGCCCCCAGGCCGACGTCGCGACCGCGCCTGCCCCGCCGAGGGCGAGCCAGGCGGCGCGTGCGCCCGTCAGTGCGACCAGCGCGGCCGCGGCGAGGGCGATCGGGGTGAAGCGTCGCAGGATGTGCGAGGCGAGTGCCGTCGACGCGCGGTCGCCGCGTCCCGCGAGGAGCCGTCTCGCGAGCGCGAGTTGCAGCACCGAGCCGATCCAGGCAGCCCCGGCCGCGAGGTGAACGACCTGCCCGCCGACCGCGACCGCGCGACCCGAGGGCAGCGCGGCCGCGTGGCTCACGAGCGCCGTGGCGAGGAGTGCGGCCGCGGCGGCCGCCGCGAGCCGGCCCCACGGGAGCGCGCGTGCGAGCGGATCCCGTGTCCGCTCGATGCGTCGTGCGAGCAGCGCCGCGACGAACAGGAGGATGCCCCGTGCGACCGCGAGGCGCCCGACCGTCGTGCCGGTCGCGAATCTCGCGACCGTCGAGGGATCGGCCCCACCGAGTGCGCTTCGACCCTCGATCTCCGCGACCGAGACGAAGAGGTTCGCCGCGGTCGCCGCGGCTCCGAGCGCCGCCGCACCAAATGCCGAACGGGCGAGGGATCGCGCGAGCGGCACCGCGCGCTCGGGCAGGCCGGGGTCCTCGCCCGCGGCCGGGCGCAGCACGAGGAGTGCGAGGAGCGGGGCGGCGAGCGCGAGCAGGAGTCCCAGCAACTGCGCGCCGTGGAGCGCCGCGTGCTCCACGCGTCAGCGGGCCCCGTCGCGGCCGTGCTCGACACGAAACTCGAAGCGCCCGCGCGCGCCGTGCCCGTCGCGCGAGAGCACGCGCCACGACACGACCCAGGCGCCGTCGGGCAGCGCCTCGAGCGGGGCCACGAGGCGGGTTCCGTCGTCCGGGTCGATCGCCGGGGTTCCCGCACGGTTGCGCGCCGCGGCGGTCGACTCCCCGGCCGGCACGACCGCGATCTCGTGGAAGCCCGCGTCGAGAACCTCGTTGAAGCGGAGGTCGATCGCCGCCGGAGGCCGCGCGAGGCGCTCGTCGGGTCGCGGGCTCGACCCGACGAGTCGGGCGTGTGCACGTGCGAGCGTCGGCGCCGCGAGCAGCGCGAGCGAGGCCGCGAGGACGGCGAGGCGGCGACTCACGGCCGCGACCCTAACCTTCGCTTCCGCTCGCGACCACGTCCGCCCGGCCTGCCCGCCACGGCGAGCCTGCACCGGGGCCCGACGGAGCGTTCCCGTGCCGACGTGCGCGCCATGCCCGTCCGCTTCTCACGCCGTCGGGATGCGGGTCAACGCGCCCGGCGCGGGCGAGGTGTGCGGGCGATCCGCTTGACCGCACGGGCACCCGCCACTATCGCGCAGCCGTGGAGCCCGGGGACCGAACCGCGGCCGCGCCGCGGGTCGGCGTCGTCGTGCTCGATTGGAACGGCGGGCCGGACACGCTGGAAGCCGTCGCGAGCGTGGTCGCGGATCGCGGCGACCTCGACCTCGACGTGATCGTCGTCGACAACGCTTCGCGCGAGCCGGTGCTCGACGAGGTGCGGCGGCGGCATCCCGGGGTGCGCACGCTGGCGAGCCCGCGCAACGAGGGTTACGCGGGCGGCAACAATCTCGGCATCCGGCTCGCGCTCGAGGGCGGGGCGCGGTGGGTGCTCGTCCTGAACAACGACGCCGTCCTCCGCCCGGGGGCGCTTCGCGCCCTCGTCGACACGGCGCGCGCGGATCCCGCGATCGCGGCGGTCGGGGCGAAGATCCTCCGCGCGGAGGACCCGGCGCGCCTCTGGCTCGCGTGGGGCGAGATCAGCTGGCGGCAGAGCCTCGTCCGCCTGGTGGGCGCGGGCGCGGCCGACGGGCCTCGGTGGTCCGGGTCGCGCGACGTGCCGTGGGTCTCCGGCTGCGCGATCCTGCTCTCGCGGGGCGCGATCGAGCGGATCGGCGCGTTCGACGAGGAGTACTTCGCCTACCACGAGGAGGTCGACTGGTGCGTGCGCGCCCGGGAGGCCGGGATGCGCGTCGTCTGGCAGCCCGCCGCGGTCGTCCTCCACCGCGGCCAGGCGAGTTCCGGCGGCCCGGTCTACGTGAGCCGGCGGCAGTACCTCGCGGCGCGCAACATGGTGCGTTTCGTCGCCGCCCACGCCTCGCCGACCGAGCGGTTCCGGTTCTGGGCCTTCCTCGGCGCGACGTTGCCGCTGCAGTGGATTCGGCGCGCGCTCACCGGGG
>JAGWVP010000259.1 GCA_018970825.1 bacterium
TCCTCCAGGGGCAGCCCGGTTTCCGCTCGCTGCTGCGGGCCGAGTTGCGGATCGGAGCCGTGTTCGCGCTCGCGGCGGCGACGAGTGCCGCCGTCCTCGTCGCGACCGTCGCCGCCGCGTCGGCCGGGTTCGGACTGCCGGCGGTCTTCCTCGCCGCGGCCGCGGCGCAGGCGGCGGGCCTCGCGGCCGCGGCGATCGCGTCGCGGACCGTCGACCGTCGCGGCCTGCGCGTCGACGCTTCGCTCTGGCGAGGCTTCCTCCGCGAAGCGTGGCCGATCGGCGCGAACGTGCTGGTCGTGACGCTCGGGCTCCGGATGGGAGCACTCGCGCTGATGCGCGCGCGCGGGCCGGCCGAGGTCGGCTTCTACTCCTCGGCGACACGTCTCACCGAGTCGCTGAACCTGCTCGCCGACGGGGTGATGCTCACCGTCTTCCCGGTGCTCGCGCGGCGTGCGTTCGAGGGCCCGCGGGAAGTCCTCGCGATCGCGCGGCCGACCGCGCGCCTGCTCTCGGTCGCGGTCCTCGGGGCGATCCTCGCGATCGCGCCGCTCGCCCCCGACCTGCTCGCACGGCTCTTCCGCCCGGAGTTCGCGGCGGCGGCACCGGCGCTGGTCGTCGCCTCCTGGAGTGCGCTCCTCGCGGCGCTCGGCACGCTCTACGGCGGCGTGCTGGTCGCGACCGGCCTCCAGCGCGTGCTCCTGTGGACGAACGCGGTCGCGACCCTCGTGCTCGTCGTCCTGCAGTGGCTGGTCGTGCCGCGCTTCGGAATGGTCGGCGCCGCCGCCGTGTCGCTCGCGGTGAGCGTCGCGAGTCACGTTGCGCTCGCGCTCCTGCCGACGACCCGGGGGATCGTCGGCCCCTGCCTGCGGGCGGCCGCGGGGCCGGTCGCGTGTGCCGGCCTCCTGCTCGTCGGCGCGCAGTTCGTCCCGGGCCCGCCGGTCGCCCGTGCGGCGAGCCTGCTGGTCGTGTTTCCCTGCCTGCTCCTGCTTTCCGGGGCGATCGACCGGCGGGAGTTGGACTCGCTCGGCGAGGCTCTCGCGCGAAGCTCGGCCGACCGGCCGGGCGGCCCGGGCGCCGAGGCCCGCAAATTGTGATCGGGCGGGTTTTTCCCTAGATCGATCGCGAGCGAGACCTCGCGCGGGCCGCAATCGCAGGCGACCCGGCCGCGGGGCTGCCCGAACGGTGAGCGCCGTGCCCGAGAAGGTCATCGTCATCCCCACCTACAACGAGCGCGGCAACATCGAGCGGATCCTGCCCGAGTTGCTCGCCTTCGACCCGGCCGTCGAGGTCGTGGTGGTCGACGACGAGTCCCCCGACGGCACGGCCGCCGCGGCCGAGGAGATCGGGCGTCGCACCGGGCGCGTCCACGTCGTGCACCACGGGCCCAAGCAGGGAATCGGGCCGGCGTACCTGGCGGGATTCCGGCGCGCCCTCGACCTGGGCGGCGAGCGCATCGTGCAGATGGACGCCGACTTCTCCCACCCGATCGACTCCCTGCCCGACCTGTTCGCGGGCACGGAGGACCACGATCTCGTACTCGGTTCGCGCTACCTCGACGGCATCACCGTCGTGCGCTGGCCGATGGGTCGCCTCCTGCTTTCCTACTTCGGCAACGAGTACGTCCGACGGATCACCGGGCTCCCGGTGCGCGACACCACCGGCGGCTTCAAGTGCTGGCGGCGGTCGGCGCTGCTCGCGATCGATCTCGAGCAGGTGCGGTCGAACGGATACTCGTTCCAGATCGAGATGACCTACCGTGCCTGGTGCAAGGGCCTGCGCATCAAGGAGATCCCGATCATCTTCATGGACCGCGAAGTCGGGACCTCGAAGATGTCGAAGCGCATCGGGATGGAGGCCCTCTGGATGGTCTGGGAGCTGAAGGCTCGGCACGCGCTGGGACGGCTGTGATCCCGGGCGGGGCGGGGCCGCGACCGCTGCGCGTCCTGATGCTGAACGAGCGGGACCTGGGGCACCCGCTGGCCGGTGGCGTCGAGGTCCACCTCGAGGGGATCGCCGGCCGGATGGCCCGCGACCACGGCGTCGAGACCACCGTGCTCTGCGCCGGTTTTCGCGGCGGTGCCGAACGCGAGGTCCGGCCCGGGCTCGAGGTGGTCCGGATCGGTCGCAGTCGGCCCGAATACTACGCGCGCGTCGCCGGTCGAGCGCGCTCGCTGCTTCGCACCGGCTCCTTCGACCTGCTCTGCGAGAACCTCTGCAAGCTCGTCTTCCTCTCTCCCCTCTGGGCAGGAGACGTTCCCGGGCTCGGGCTCGTGCACCACCTCTTCGGCACGAGCGCGCTGCGGCAGGTCGCCCTGCCGACGGCCCTCGCGGTCCTCGCGACCGAGGCGGCCCTTCCGCTCCTCTACCGGCGCTGGCCCTTCGTCGCCGTCTCGCCGAGCACGCGCGAGGACCTGGTGCGGCGCGGCCTGCCGCGGGAGCACGTCCGCGTGGTCACCAACGGGCTCGACCACGCACTCTACCGGCCGGACCCGGGGGTGCCGTCCGACGCCGAACACGTCGTCTTCGTCGGCCGCGTCGAGCACTACAAGGGCGTGGACGTGCTGCTCTCGGCCTGGCCGGAAGTGCTGCGTGTCCGCCCCGGGGCGAGGCTCTCGATCCTCGGGGCCGGGACGGCGCTCGAGTCGATGCGCCGCAGGGTGGCGACCGACGGGCTCCGAGGCGTCGAGTTCCACGGCTTCGTCACCGACGAGGCGAAGGTCGAGGCGATGCGGCGCGCGCGGGTCCTGGTCCAGCCGTCGCGCAAGGAGGGCTGGGGGCTCACGGTGCTCGAAGCGAACGCGTGCGGCACGCCGGTCGTCGCGGCCGACGTGCCGGGGTTGCGCGACTCGGTGCGCGACGGCGAGACCGGTCTGCTCGTCCGGTCGGCCGACCCGGGGGCGCTCGCGGCCGCGATCCTGCGGCTTTCGGACGACGACGGGCTGCGCGCGCGCCTCGCCGCCGGCGCGCTCGCATGGTCGGGCCGGTTCACCTGGGAGCTCTCCGCCGCGTCGATCGCCGCGATGATGCGCGCGGCGGCGCGCCGCGAGCCGCTGCCGGCCGAGCCCGACGTCTTCGGGCCGCTCGCGCCGACGGCGCCAGGACGTCGGGTCGCGACGTGAGCCCGGGAGAAGACCGCGCCGCCCGGGGGCCCGGTGCGATCGGCGCGACGATCGCGCTCGCCGCCTCGGTCCTCGCGCTCTACCTCTTCTTCGTCCGCTACGGCGTGAACCTCGACGACGAGGGCACGGTGCTGAACCAGGTGCTGCGCACCGCCCGCGGCGAACGTCCCTACCTCGACTTCCACACCGGCTACACGCCCGCCATGTTCTACCTGAACGCGGCCCTGCTGCGGATCTTCGGGACGTCGGTCCTGCCGATCCGAGGTCTGCTCGCGCTCGTGAACACGCTCTCGGTCGTGCTCGTGTTCCGTCTCGCGCTGCGCTTCGCGCCGGTCGCGGAGTCGGCCGCGGCGGCCCTCGCCTACGCGCTCTGCATGCCGTTCTTCGCGGGCCAGTTCGCTTCCTTCAACATTCCCTACCCGGCCTGGTACGCGCTCGCGGCCTGGCTCGGCGCGGAACTCGCGGCGATGCGGGCGGTCGAGACCGGGCGCCGGCCGTGGCTCGCGCTCGCCGGGCTCCTCTGCGGGGTCGCGTTCTCCTTCAAGCCGAACACCGGGATCCTGGCCCTCGGTGCGGCCGTCGCGGGGCAGCTTCTGGCGAACGCACCGACGGCGGGCATCGCGGGCCTCGTGCTCGAGACCGCGGTGCTCCTCCTCGCCGCCGCGAGCGTCGCCGCGGTCTTCGGATTCGGCGTGGCGACCGGCGAGTTCGCGTGGCTCGGCCTGCCGCTCGTCGCATGGCTCCTCGCCGCGATCGTGTTGCGAGCCCGTCGTCGGGCCGCGGGAGGGCCCGCCGCCTCGCGACCGCTCGGAGCGGCGATCGCCGACGGCCTCGTGCTCGCGGCCGGCTTCGCGGTCGCGAACGTGGCATGGCTCGCCTCCTTCCTCCCGCGGCTCGGCCTCGGGCGCTTCGGCCGCGAGGTGCTGCTGCTCGGTGCGGGGGTCGAGCGGATCTACGGACTCGTCTATCCCGAGCCGAGCCCGTGGTCCCGGCTCGGGGTGGCGGCACTCCTCGGTGCGCTGCTCGTGCCGCGGGCGATCCGGGCGGGACTCGTCGGCCGTCGCGGCCTCGCCCTCGCCTTCGCGGCGAGCCTGCTCGGGCTCGCGCTCGTCGCGGTGCGGCTCGCGGTCGCGCCCGAGGGTCTCGTCATCTCGACCTCGATGCAGGTCGAGAACCTGAGCTTCTTCCTGCTCCCGGTGCTCCTCGCCGGGGCGGTCGTGCGCGAGGTGCGAGCCGAGGCACGGCTCGCGGAGCGGCCCCCGCCGGCCGCGGTGCCCGGCTCGACCTGGCCGGTCGCCGTCGCGTGGGCGACGCTGTTGTTCCTGCAGCTCTACCCGCGGATCGACTTCATGCACGTCGTGATCAGCATGCCCTCGGCCCTCGTCGTCGCCGCGGCCGCACTCGTCCTCGTGCGTCGCGAGTGGCTGTCCGCCCTCGGGGTCGAGCGACGTCCGGGGGACGCGGCCTCGCGCCGGACGGTCGGGATCGCCCGCGCGATTTCGCTCGCGCCGGTGGCGCTCGCGCTCGTCGCGCGCGCGGCCCCGCTCGTCGAGTCGCGCTTCGACTTCTCCCACGGCCCCGGCCTCAGGCGCATGACGCGCATTCGCTCGACGGCGCTCCCGGTGGAGGTCGAGCGGGATCGCGATCACGACCTGCTGGAGCTCGAGAGGACGGCCGATTTCGTCGAGTCGGAGACGTCTCCCGGCGACGCGCTGGTCGCGTTTCCGGCGCTGGGCCTCCTGTCCTTCATGACCGGGCGCCCCTCCCCGGTGCCGCACGACTATTTCTTCCCCGGCCGTCCCTCGCATGCCGACGAGGCGGAGATGCTCGCGACCCTCGACGCGGACCGTCCGCGGGTGCTGGTCACGCTGAACGACCGCCTGGGCTACTTCGCCTCGTCGCCGGCCTACTACTTCCTCCTGCGCGACTGGGTGCTCGATCACTACCGTCTCGTCCGGCGCTTCGGGCGCTACGACCTGCTGATGCGCAGCGA
>JAGWVP010000260.1 GCA_018970825.1 bacterium
GCCGCCTGCGCGACCGCGTCGACGTGCCCGTGCTCGCTTCGCTGAACGGCACGACGCCCGGCGGATGGACCGGTTACGCGCGGGAGCTCGAGGCGGGCGGAGCGAGCGCGCTCGAACTGAACCTCTACGAAGTGCCGACCTCCGCCGACGAGTCGGGCGCGCAGGCCGAGGATCGGCAGGTCGAGGTCGTCACCTCGGTGGTCGGCTCGGTCCGCATCCCCGTCACCGCCAAGATCTCGCCCTTCTATGCCTCGGTCCCCGCCTTCGTCCGCCGCCTCGAGCGCGCCGGAGTGCGCGGGGTCACGGTGTTCAACCGCTTCTACCAGCCCGACATCGATCTCGACGCCCTCGACGTCGACCGCCGCCTCCTGCCCTCGACGGCGGCCGAGCTTCCGTTGCGCCTGCATGCGCTCGCGATCCTCTCTCCCGCGACCACGCTCTCGCTCGGCTGCACCGGCGGCGTGCACTCGGGGGAGGACGCGGCGAAGGCGATCCTCGCGGGTGCCCACGTCGTGCAGGTGGCGACGGCACTTCTGACCCACGGCCCGCGGCACGTCGCGGCGATCCGGGAGCGGCTCGCCGCCTGGCTCGACGAGAAGGGTTACCGGTCGAGCGCGGAGGCCCGCGGCGTGCTCGACGCGAGCACCGCACCCGACCCGCACGCGTGGGCCCGCCTGAACTATGCGCGGATGCTCGACGGCTGGCGCTCCAGGGACGACTGGCGCCGGCTGCCCTGACCGGGGCCGAGGCTCGCGGGCGCGGACGCGCGGCTGCGGTGCTCGCGCACCCCGTTTGCCGGAGGGCCGGCGGGCGCGCCGTCGCGGGCCCGGGAGAGCGTCGAGTGCCCCCTCCCCGCGGATCGCTGGCACCCGCTCGACCGTACGCTAGGAGACGGTGCGGGCCCGCACCGGCGCGGCACCGGAGCACCACGTGATCCGCCTCGACTCGATCAGCAAGCGCCACGGCCGCCGCATCCTCCTGCTCGAGTCCTCCGCGGTCCTGAACCGCGGCGAGAAGGCGGCCCTGGTCGGCCCCAACGGCGCGGGCAAGACGACGATCTTCCGCCTCGTCACGCGCGAGGAGCAGCCCGACGACGGCCAGGTCTCGATCGATCGAGGCGTGACGGTCGGCTACTTCAGCCAGGACGTCGGCGAGATGGCGGGCAAGTCGGTCGTCGCCGAGACGATGGACGGCGCGGGACCGGTGTCGGCGATCGTCGGCGAGATGCGGGAACTCGAGCAGGCGCTCGCCGATCCCGACCGGGCCGACGAAATGGACGCCCTGCTCGAGCGTCTCGGCGCGGCCCAGACGCGCTTCGAGGAACTCGACGGCTGGGCGCTCGACAGCCGCGCGCGCGAGATCCTGGCCGGGCTCGGGTTCGCGCAGGACGTGATGGACGCGGACGTCGCGACGCTCTCGGGCGGCTGGAAGATGCGGGTCGCCCTCGCGCGCATCCTGCTCCAGCGTCCGGACGTCCTGCTGCTCGACGAGCCGACGAACCACCTCGACATCGAGTCGATCCTCTGGCTCGAGTCGCACCTGGCGCGTTTCGAGGGAGCCCTGCTGGTCACCTCCCACGACCGGGAGTTCCTGAACCGCGTGGTCTCCAAGGTGATCGAGATCGACGGCGGCGAACTCGTCTCGTACTCGGGGGACTTCGACTTCTACGAGCAGCAGCGCGCGCTCGCGGAGCGGCAGGCCGCGGCACAGTACGAGCGCCAGCAGGCGATGCTCGCGAAGGAGATGCGCTTCATCGAGCGCTTCAAGGCGCAGGCGGCGAAGGCGGCTCAAGTGCAGTCGCGGGTGAAGAAGCTCGACAAGATCGAGAAGCTGGAGCCCCCCGCGCGACGGCAGAAGCTCCGCTTCGACTTCCCCGCCGCGCCGCGCTCCGGCGACGACGTCGTCCGGATGGACCGCGTGACGAAGGCCTGGGGGACGCGGGTCGTGCACGACGGGCTCGACCTCGCGATCCGCCGCCGGGAGCGCTGGTGCGTCATGGGCGTGAACGGCGCCGGCAAGTCGACGCTGCTGAAGCTCGTCGCCGGGGCGGCGGAGCCGGACGCGGGCTCCGTCCAGGTCGGCCAGAGCGTCAAGCTCGGCTACTTCGCCCAGCATTCGATGGAACTGCTCGACCCGGCGCAGAACGTCTGGGAGACGGTGCAGACCGCGTTCCCGCTCGCGTCGGTGGGCTCGTTGCGCACGCTGCTCGGCGTGTTCGGGTTTCCGGGCGACGACGTCGAGAAGCCCTGCCGGGTCCTCTCCGGCGGCGAAAAGGCGCGCCTCGTGCTCGCCCGCATGCTCTACGACCCGCCGAACTTCCTCGTCCTCGACGAACCGACGAACCACCTCGACCTCGACACGAAGCAGATGCTCGTCGAGGCTCTCGACGGGTACGAGGGCACGATGCTCTTCGTGTCCCACGACCGGCGGTTCCTCGCGTCCCTGTCGAACCGCGTGCTCGAGCTCGGACCGGACGGGGCGCACGTCTACGCGGGAGGCTACCGCGAGTACGTCGCGCAGAGCGGGCACGAGGCACCGGGCGTCCGGGCCTGACGCCCCGGCCACGGCGGGCCGGGGCATCCGGGAGAGCGCGGCACGACCGTCCCGGGCCGAATGCCCCGGGCGGTCGCGTCGCGACTTCCCCGGCCGGCGGGAAGTCCCGTTCCGTCCGCAGAGCGTGGAGCTCGTCCCGTCTCCGTGCCCGCCCGAAGGCGCTTGATCGGGACCGGGGACTCCTGCTCTACACCTCGGCCGAACCCGAGGAGGCCACGATGATGCCGCGCACGCCGTCCGTCCGAAACGTCTTCGCGCTCGTCGCCCTGCTGCTGCCGACCGGCGTCGCCGTGGCGACCCCGCTGCCGGCGCCGTTCACCGGCGGAAACGTGCCCGCGAACGCGGCCGTCCTGAAGACCGAGCAATTCATCATGAAGACGATCGCGAAGGCCTTCGGCGCGGGCCAGTCGTGCTTCACCAGGGGCGCGACGAACGTGTTCAAGGGGCGCGCGGGGACCGCCGGCGACGGCGGCGCACAGGCCTGCGTGTCGGATCCCGACAAGGGCGTCGCCTCGAAGGCGCAGGGTCTCGTCATCGGGCTCTACCCGACGTTCCCGGCCTCGGTGCAGAACTGCCTGCTCGCGAACGTCGGCGTCCTGACCGGGCTCCAGTCTCGGACCTCGGGACTCCTGCCGCGAGCGTTCTGCGCGGGCACGACCGATCTTCCCGCGGCTTACGGAACCGGCGCGAAGTTGCCCGACGACAAGACGACGCTGCAGGCCGAGGTGAAGGCGATCTCGATCTTCGGCAAGGCCGGCGCCGCGGTGCAGAAGTGCATCGACAAGGCGGTGCAGGCGCTCGCGAAGGGCGAGGGCGGCGACGGCGGGGTGACGGCGTGCACCGATGCCGCGCGTGCGAAGGGCGAAGCGGAGTTCGAGAAGCTCCGCACGAAGACGGGTGGGTCGCCCGCCTGCATCTTCGACGGTTCGACCAAGGACGAGGCGATCGCGGCGTTCCGCGATCTCATGTTCACGCTCACCGGCGCCGTCTACTGCGCGGCGGACTGACGGCCCGGATCCGGGCCCGGCCCGGGCACCCGGCCGCCGCCCCGCCGCCGAACGATTCCCCGCCGCGATCGGCCCGGGCGCCGATCGTGGCGGTCTGGGCGCGCCCGCCTCGTTCTTGGCGCAGCCTGCTGCATGCGGTAGGTCCTCGGGCTCGCGGCCGTCCAGCGGTGCCGCGGAAAGGACCGCCATGCGCCCCGCCCGGATCTCGTCCCTTCTCCCCGCGCTGCTCCTCGCCGCCGCGGGTTGCGACGACGTGAGCTCCCCGCCGGGGGCGGTCGAGACCTTCCGCAATCCGCGCGTGATCGACAGCCGCGACGGCGTGCTCGACGCGACGCTGCGGATCGAGAGCGCGACCCGCGAGATCGCGGGCCAGACCTACGCATTCCCCGCTCTCTACGACGGGGAGTACATGCCGCCGGTGCTCCACGTGAACCCGGGCGACGTGGTCCGGCTCGACGTCGACAACCGGTCGCGCGAGGACACCAACGTCCACTACCACGGCTTCAACGTGTCGCCCCTGCCGGGCGGCGACGACGTCTACCTCACGATCGGTGCGGAGACCTCGTACCGCTACGACATGCCGATCCCGGCGGACCACCCGCAGGGGCTCTTCTGGTACCACCCGCACTTCCACCCGCTCGTGAACCACCAGATCGCGGGCGGGCTCTCGGGCGGACTCGTCGTCGGCGACATCCTGGCACCCTTCCCCGAGCTTCACGGGATTCCCGAGCGCTTCCTCCTGCTGAAGGACATCAAGGATCCGGTCGACGGCCTCCCGCCGCCGGATCCCGATCCGACCGGCGCGACCAACCGCACCATCAACGGAATCTTCCAGCCGACGATGGCGATGCGTCCGGGCGGGCTCGAGTTCTGGCGCATCGGCAACATCGGCGCGAACATCTACTACGAGCTGACGCTCGGCGGGCAGCCGTTCTGGATCCTCGCGCAGGACGGCAACCTGCAGACCGCCCCGCGACAGGTCGACACGCTGATCCTTCCGCCGGGCAAGCGCCTCGAGGTCCTGGTCTACGGCCCGCCCGCGGGGAGCTGGCAGCTGGTCGCGCTCGCGCACGACACCGGACCGGCGGGAGACGACTACCCCGAGCAGCTCATGGCGACCGTCGAGTCCGCGGGAGGCCCGGTGGCGCCGATCGCGATCCCCGCGCAGCTCGCGGAAGTGGCGGACCTGCGTGGGGAGCCGATCGACGAGGACCGGACCTTCGTCTTCACCGATCCGGGCCAGCCCGGCGGCAATCCGGAACTCTTCACGATCAACGGCCGGGTGTTCGACGAGTCCTGCGTCGACACCCTCGTGCCGCTCGGGAACGTCGAGCGCTGGACGATCCTGAACCAGGCCCAGGAAGAGCACGTCTTCCACATCCACCAGACCGACTTCCAGGTCGTCGTCCGGGACGGTGTCGAGGTGCCCTTCTACGGCTACCAGGACACGGTGAACCTCCCCTCGGCGACCGTGGACGCATCGACCGGCGAACTGGTCCCGAGCCGGACCGTCGTCATCATCCCGTTCACGAATCCCGTGATCG
>JAGWVP010000261.1 GCA_018970825.1 bacterium
CGCGACGGCCGCGTGATCGAGGAGCTCGGCACCTACGATCCCCACGTGTCGGAGACCGACGCCCGATGCACGCTCAACGGCCCGCGGGTCGACTACTGGCTGTCCGTGGGCGCCCAGCCGAGCGACGCCGTCCGCGTGCTGATCCGCAAATACGGAACCAACGGCACCCATCTGAAGCAGATGGAAACGGCCCGCGCCAAGCTCGCCCTGCCGCGCATCATCCCCGAGCCGGGCGAGCCGGCCTACGTGCCCGCGCCGAAGCCCGATCCCGCGGCCGAGGCTCCGGTGGCCGAGGCGACGATCGCGACCGCCGAGGAGCAGCCTGCCGCGGAGCCCGTCGTGGAAGCCGTGGCCGAGGCCCCGGCGGACGAGCCCAAGGCTGAGTGAGCCCGAGTCGCCCGGAGTCGGCTCCGTCCGGTAGCCGGACGCCCGTTTGGCACGCGTATCCATCATGCGCATCGACATCGTCACGCTGTTTCCCGAGATGTTCTCGAGCTTCCTCGACGGAAGCCTCCTCGGGGCGGCGCGCCGCAACGGACTGATCGACGTCCGCGTCACCAACATCCGTGACTTCGCAGAGGGCGTTCACCGGCAGGTGGACGACCGGCCGTATGGCGGCGGTCCCGGCATGCTCCTGATGCCCGGGCCGGTCGTGTCGTGCGTGGAGGCCGTGCGCGGCGACGCCCCCGCATGCCGTACGATCCGCACGATTCTCATGGCACCCGCCGGCCGACGCCTCGATCAGGCGCTGGTCGAGGAACTCGCGGGCCTCGAGCGCATCGTGCTTGTCTGCGGCCGCTACGAAGGCTTCGACGCCCGGATCGGGCAGACGCTCGATGCCGAGACGCTGTCGATCGGCGACTACGTGCTCTCGGGTGGCGAGGTCGCGGCCGCGGTCGTGATCGACGCGGTCGCGCGACTCGTCCCCGGCGTCGTCGGCAACCGCGAGTCGCTGGTCGAGGAGTCGTTCTCCGAAGGGCTGCTCGAGTACCCGCAGTACACGCGTCCCGAGGTCTTCCGCGGCTCCCGCGTGCCCGACGTGCTCCTCTCGGGGCACCACGGCGACGTGGCGCGCTGGCGCCACGAGCAGTCGCTCGCGACGACCCGGGCCGTGCGGCCCGACCTGCTCGCGGACCGACCCGGGACCGAGGGGGCTCCCGCCGGGGGCGGCCCGGGCAAGGGGGCGCGTCGGCGGAAGGGCCGGGAGCGGATTCCCGGAGGCCAGGGGACGGCCGCGAGCAGCGGGGCGCGGGAGGATGCCGGCTCGGCCGACGGCGAACCCGCGGGCGGGCCCGTGGAGCCCGGGGGCTCCGGCTCGGAGGGGCCCGGAGGCCCCGGGACGGCCCCGTGAGCGGCCCGGCCCCCCTCTACGTCGTCCTCGTCCACCACCCGGTTCTCGACCGGGACGGGAAGATCGTGACGACCTCGATCACGAACCTCGACGTCCACGACATCGCCCGTTCGGCCCGGACCTACGGGGTCCGGAGGTACTTCGTGGCCCACCCGATCCCGGGGCTTCGGGCGCTGGTGGAGCGGATCGTCGCGCATTGGCGAAGTGGGTGGGGGAGTCGTTATAACCCTTCCCGCTTCGCAGCCCTGTCCCTGGTGCAGGTCGTCCACGATCTCGACCAGGCGATCGCGGCGGTGGAGCAGGATTCCGGACGCATGCCCCATCTCATCGCGACATCGGCGAAGTCGGTGGCGGGGGTTCTCCCCTTCCCGGCTCTCGCGCAGAGGCTCGAGTCGACCGACGAGCCGTACCTCCTCGTCTTCGGGACGGGGTACGGGCTCTCGGACGAGGTGCTGTCGCGCTGCGAAGCGCAGCTCGAGCCGATCCGGGGCACCGACGACTACAACCATCTCTCGGTCCGGGCGGCGGCGGCCATCGCGCTCGACCGGCTGCGCGCAAACCAGCAGGGGAAGCCATGAGCACGACCAACGTCATCCAGGCCATCGAGGCGGAGCAGCTCCGCACCGACATCCCGGCGTTCCGCCCGGGCGACACCGTGAAGGTGCACGTGAAGGTCGTCGAGGGCGAGAAGGAGCGCATCCAGGTCTTCGAGGGTGTCGTCCTGCGCCGCGCGAACGGTGCGAACCGCGAGACCTTCACCGTGCGCAAGATCTCCTACGGCATGGGCGTGGAGCGCACGTTCCCGGTGCACTCGCCGCGCATCGACAAGGTCGAGGTCGCCACCCGCGGCCGCGTCCGTCGCGCGAAGCTGTATTACCTGCGCGAGCTCTCCGGCAAGGCCGCCCGCATCCAGGAAGAAGGCCAGCGGCGGTGATCGACGGCGGCCGCACTCGTGCGCGGCCGTCCACGGCCGGGGTCGCGGAGCACGCGGCGCCGGCGACCGGCGGGGAAATCCGGGGCGGCGATCCCGAGAAGACGCCGAGTTCGACCGCCGAGGAGATCTCGGCCCAGGTCGCCGGTCTCGCCGAGGACCCGAAGGGGTTCAAGCACCGCATCTCCGCGGACGCGACGATCTCGGGCCGCATCCACTTCCCCGGCAACGCGCGCGTCGACGGGAAACTGAAGGGCGAGATCCGCGCCGACGCGCTGCTCGTGGTCGGCGAGAGGGCGATGCTCGAGGCCGACGTGCGGGCCGAGCGCCTGCTGTTGCGCGGCACGGTTCGCGGCAGCGTCGTGTGCCCGGGCTTCGCCGAGTTCGCCCCGGGGTCCGTCGTGGTCGGGGACGTGGTCGCGTCCACGCTGCTCGTCCGGCCGGGGGCGAGGATCGAGGGGGCCTGCCGGGTGGGCTTGCCGATCACCGCGGCCGCCGCGACGGGACCGGCCGCCGGAATCGCAGTCGGGTCGTCGGCCGCTTCCGCGAGAGCTTCGGCCGGCGCGGACGGATCCCGGCTGTCCGGCCGGTAGGGGCACGGCCCGCAATCGGGCCCCTCCGCGGGTTCCCCCGCGCACCGGGTCCGTGATACCCGGCGCCCATGTCGACCTCGCCGGGCCCCTGCCAGCGCGCCGCGCTTCGATCCGCTCGCGGCGCAATCCTCCTCTCGCTCGTCGCGGCCGTCGCCGCCTGCGGCAACGGCGGTTCCCCGGCCGCACCTCTCTCGGCCGGTCCGACGCCGACGCCCGACCCGTGCGCGAACACGACGTTCGCGTCCACCTGGGAGGCGATCCAGACGCAGGTCTTCGAGCGTCACTCCTGCACGACCGATGCCTGCCACGGCTCGGGCCGCGCCGGGAACCTCGACCTGCGCGCCGACGTCGCGCACGCGAACCTCTTCGACGTGCCGTCGGCCGAGCGACCCTCGATCCAGCGCATCCGCCCGGGCGAGCCCAAGGCCAGTTACCTCTACACGAAGCTCGCGGCATCGACGCTCGCGGACTCGGGCGGCGCTCCGGGCGCCGAGCCGATCGTCGGCAGCCCGATGCCGAGCGGTCTCCCCGCGATCACGAAGGACGAGCTCGAGGCGCTGCGCATCTGGATCGAGGCCGGCGCGCCGCCGACGGGCTCGATCGGCGACTCGATCCGCGGCGACGCCGACTACGTCGGCAAGCTGCTCGGCGCGTGCCTGCCGCCCTCGGAGCTGGTCTCGATCAGGCCGCTCGACCCGCCGGCCGCGGGCGAAGGCGTGCAGTTCCGGATGCCGACCTTCGTGCTTCCCGCGAGCACCGAGCGCGAGGTCTGCTTCGCGCAGTACTACGACTTCAGCGACCAGGTTCCCGAGGAGTTGCAGGACCGCGCGCGCGGCGTGTTCTACGCGAACGGCAGCCACCTGCGGCAGGACCCCGGAAGCCACCACCTCGTCCTGCAGCACTCCGGGCTCGGGGCCGACCGCGTGCACGACCCGTCGTTCGGCGCGTGGACCTGCAAGGGCGGGAACAAGGACGGCCAGGCCTGCGAGCCGACCGAGCGCGGCGCCTGCGGCGCGGGCGGCGAGTGCGGCAGCGAGGTGAAGGACGTCGTCGCCTGCATCGGCTTCGGCCCCTCCGACGGAACCGTGAACCCGACCGGCGACTCGATCGGCGGCGCGCAGACCGCGCAGCAGATCCAGCCGCCGAGCCCCGACGGCTTCTACACCGAGGTGCCGATCCGCGGGATCCTCTACTGGAACTCCCACGCCTTCAACCTGACGACGAAGGACCACGAACTCGCCGTGCGGCTCAACATGAGCTTCGCGCGCGACCGCACCTGGCCGATCCGGAGCGTGACCGACGTGCACGCGATCTACGACCAGCACGGACAGCCGCCGTTCACGACGAAGCGCTACTGCGCGGACCACACCTTCCCCGAGGGAGCCGAGGTGCTCTCGCTCAACTCGCACACCCACAAGCGCGGGCGGAACTTCACGATCGACCTGCCCTCGGGCGAGCGCATCTACGAGAGTTTCGACTACTCGGACCCGGTGAACCGCTTCTACACGCCGGCGATCCTGCTCGACTCGCCCGACCCGGTGCAGCGCACGCTGCGCTACTGCGCCGACTTCAACAACGGTCTGCTCGAAGACGGCAGCCCCGACCTGCGGCTCGTCACCCGCCTCTCGACGATGCCCGACCGCACGACCTGCAAGCCGGTCGCGTGCGTCGCAGGCCGCATCGGCGAGCCGTGTGCGGGCGCCGACGATGACGCGGCGTGCGACTCCTCGCCCGGCGCGGGCGACGGCTGGTGCGACGCCTGTCCGCTCACGCCCGGCTCGACGACCGAGAACGAGATGTTCGTGCTGACCGGGACGTACGTGCTGCGGAGGCCCTGAGGAGTCGCGGCTCCGCGGCCGGCCGGAGCGATCGGGCCGATGGCGGCGCCCGCTTCGAGCATTGGCCGCTCGAAGCCGAGGAACATTCCCGCCGCGAGCGTCCAGGTGACCGCGAACGCCAATGCCACCAGCAGCAGGAACCCCGCGGGCCCGGCCGTCCGGAGCAGGGGTGGGCGGACCGTGAAGATCACGAACGGGTGGACCAGGTACATGCCGTAGGAGACGCGCGCGACCGGGTACCATGCCGCGCCCGAGAGAAAGCGCGTGACGGCGTTCGGCAGGTGCAGCGCGTTGATCAGGACGAGAGCGATCCCGACCGCCATCACCGTGAACTGCCAGACGACGGCGAACGCGCCGCCTTCGAACAATCCGCCTCGG
>JAGWVP010000262.1 GCA_018970825.1 bacterium
CCATCCCGCGAGAAAACTCACGACCCCACGCCGACTCCCGCCCTCGAGCGGGCGGTAGACGTTCAGGGTGAAAGCCGCCGCGGCAAGCCCGAACAGCAGGAGGGCGATCGGCATGTCTCGGTTCTCCGAAGGTCGACCGTCGCGGCCGCACCCCCCGCGACGGTAGTGGAGCCCCGAGGGCCCGACAAGGAGGAACTCGTTGACCCGGTCGTGAGCCCAAACTAGCGTCCGGGCCATGGCGATGCCTCCGGGTGGCCACCCCCCTCGCTTCGAACGTCTCTGCGAGGAGGCCCGTGGCCGGATCCGCGAGGTCGATGCGGTCGAAGCGGCTCGTCTCGCCGGCGAGCCGGGCACGCTCCTCGTCGACGTGCGCGAGGAAAGCGAGTGGGCCGCGGGACACGCAGCCGGCGCGATCCACCTCTCGAAGGGGGTGATCGAGCGCGACGTCGAGGCGACGATTCCGGACCTCGACGCGCGGATCCTCTGCTATTGCGGCGGCGGCTATCGCTCGGCCCTCGCCGTCGAGTCCCTCCAGCGCATGGGCTACCGCAACGCCTGGTCGGTGTCCGGCGGCTGGCGTGCCTGGACGGGCGCGGGGCTCCCCGTGGTCCGGCGGTGAACCCGGAGGTGCGGGAGCCGCAGGTCGCGGCCACGGTGCGGGAAGCCCGCGCGCGCTACTTCGCCGAAAACGACCTTGCCGACGGGGGCTACGACGACCCCTGGGTCGAACTGCGGACCGGGCCCTTCACGATTCGATTTCCGAACACCGCCGCGCGCGTGGCCGCCGTGAAACTCCACGACCTGCACCACCTCGCCACCGGTTACGAGACGACGTGGGTGGGAGAAGGAGAGATCGGTGCCTGGGAGATCGCGGGTGGGTGCGGTCGACACGTTCCGGCCTGGATCCTGAACCTCCAGGCACTCGCGATCGGCACGGCACTCGCGCCTTCGCGCATGTGGCGGGCGTTCCTGCGCGGAAGCTCGGGTCGAACGCTGTACCACGGCGACCGGGTCGAGGACTGGCTCGACCGCCCTCTCGACGACCTTCGCTCGACGCTCGTCCGTCCCGCGCCGGCCGGCGCCTGGAGAACCGCGCTGCCCGCCCATCTCGCCTGGACGACGCTCGCCCTGCTCTCCATGGCGGCCACGATCGCGACCTGTTCCCTCCCACTCGTCCTCGCGGCCTGGATCTTCCGATGGCTCGCGGCATCGTGATCCCCGTCGGGGAGGCCGCCCTCCTCCTGCGTCCCGCCGGCCCCCGATCGATCCCGGCTCTCCTTCGGGCGGTGGAGGCGGCACGGGGCCCGAGGGTGCTCGACACCGTCCCCGGCGCCGACTCGATCCTCGTGACGTTCGAGGGGCCGCCCTCGGAGGCAGAGCGCGCCCGGCTCCTGCGGATCGTCGAGTCGCCGCCCCCAAACGACGATGATGCCTCGCCGCCGCTCGTCCACCGGGTGCCCGTCGCCTACGACGGCCCGGACCTCGAACGGGTGGCCCGTCATGCCGGGCTCCGGGTCCGAGAGGTGATCGACCTCCATTGCGCGACGGAGTACCGGGTCGCGTTCATCGGCTTCCAGCCGGGCTTCGCCTACCTCTCCGGGCTCGCGCCCCGCCTCCAGGTGCCTCGCCTCGGCACGCCCCGGGCGCGCGTGCTCCCGGGGAGCGTCGGCATCGGCGGCGAGTGGACCGGGGTCTACCCCTCGGCGAGCCCGGGCGGCTGGAACCTCGTCGGACGCACCGACCTCCGGATGTTCGACCCGGCCTCGGACCGGCCGACCCGCCTCGGTCCGGGAGATCTCGTCCGGTTCGTTTCCTCGTGAGACGACTGCGGGTCGAGAGGTCGGGCCCCCGAACCACGGTCGAGGACCTCGGGCGCCGCGGGGTTGCACGCCACGGCGTACCCGCGGGCGGTGCCTTCGACCCGGCCTCGCTCGCTGCTGCGAATCGGGCCGTCGACAACCCGCCGTGGTACGCAGGGCTGGAAGCCACGATCGAAGGACCGACGCTCCGCAACGTCGGAGACGAGCCGTTGCTCCTCGCGGTTGCGGGAGGGCGGCTCTCCCTGCCCACGGGAGACGCGGGGACGGTCGCCGCCCTCGGGCCCGACGAAGTCCTCCAGCTCGAACGGCCCCTTCCCGGTGCAAGGGCGTGGATCGCGGTCGCAGGCGGCATCGACGTCCCGATCGTCCTCGGCGGCCGAGGGACCTGCGAATCCGGCGGCTTCGGCGGGCTCGCCGGACGCGCACTCCGGAACGGCGACGAGTTGTCGGTGGGAGCCCCCCCCGGAGGCGATTGCGACCCGGGGCCTCGTTCGGTCGAGACGATCCGGGCCCTCCCGCCGGGCGGCACTCCGGCCCTTCTCCGGCTTCTCCCCGGACCGAACCTCGAGCTCTGGTCGGGCGACCCGATCGGTCGGCTCGAGGCGACGCTCTGGTCGGTCTCTCCGGATTCCGACCGGACGGGGGTCCGCCTCCGCCCACTCGATCCCGGGATCGGCTCCGCGATCGCGCGACCACCGGGCATCGCTCCGCAGGGGACCGTCCTCGGGGCCCTGCAACTACCCCCCGACGAGAGCGCGATCCTGCTCGGGCCCGATCGCCCGGTGACCGGGGGATACGCCATGCCCGCGGTGCTCGCACGTGCCGACCTGGGCCTGCTCGCACGACTCCGCCCCGGCGATCGAGTGCGCTTCGCACGCATGGACGCGACGCTCGCGAGCGCCACCTTCCCGCCCCCGGCCGGGAGCCCGCAGGGCCTCGCCTCGCGCGCTGCCCCGCCCGGGCGAGGCGGAGGCGCCGAGACGCTTCCGAAGATCGACTTGAATGCCGACGTCGGCGAGGGCTTCCCGGAAGACGAGTTGCTGCCCTGGATCACCTCGGCCAGCGTCGCCTGCGGGGCCCACGCCGGCGACGCGACGACGATGCGTCGCACCCTCTCGCTCGCGCAGGCCCGGGGAATCTCGATCGGCGCCCACCCCGGATTCCCGGATCGCGAGGGATTCGGCCGCCGGACGACCACGCGCGACCCGGAGGAAATCGAGCGGATCGTCGAGGCCCAGATCGCGACGCTCGCCGAAGCCTGCCGGGACACCGGATCCCACCTCTCCTACGCGAAGCCGCACGGAGCGCTCTACAACCTCGCCTCGGCGGATCCGGAGGTCGCACGCGCCGTCGCCCGTGCCGTCCTGAGGTCGCTGCCCGGGCGGCCGCTCGTGCTCGCCGCGGGCTCGCCCGGCCGCAATGCGGCCGAACGCGAAGGCGCGAAGGTCGTTGCCGAGGCCTTCGTCGACCGCGCCTACCGCGACGACGGGAGCCTCGTACCTCGATCGGAGGCCGGCTCCCGCATCGAGGATCCAGCGGGAGCGGCTCGCCGGGCGCTCGCGCTCGCCATCGACGGCAGGGTGTCGAGCGCGAACGGTCGCGAGATCCGGCTCGCAGCCGACACCCTGTGCCTCCACGGCGATACGCCCGGATCGGCCGCGATCGCTCGAGCGGTGCGTCGAGCCCTCGAAGGCGCGGGGGTCTCGGTCGCACCGTTCGCGCCGCGCCTGCCCCTGCGCTCCCGACTCTGGTAAGGATCGCGCCATGTCGAGGCGGGTTCCCCGAGCGGCCGGTGGCCCCGCGGCGGTCCGGTACACGATCGCCAAGGGGGTCGAGTCCGGGGGCGTCGTCGAGATGACTCGCCGCCTTTCGCGGAACAACGCGTGCAAGACCTGCGCGGTCGGCATGGGCGGGCAGCGCGGCGGCATGCGCAACGAGGCGGGCCATTTCCCCGAGGTCTGCAAGAAGTCGGTGCAGGCGCAGGCCGCCGACATGCAGCCTCCGATTCCCGAGACCTTCTTCGCGACTCGCTCGGTCGACGACCTCGAACGGCTCTCCGGCCGCGAACTCGAAGCCGCGGGACGGCTCGCCTTCCCCGTGCTCTGGCGCGAGGGGGACCGGCACATGCGGCGGGTCTCGTGGGGCGAGGCTCTCGACGTGGCGTCGGACGCGATGCGTGCATGCGCCCCCGATCGCGCCTTCTTCTACGCGTCGGGCCGCAGCAGCAACGAGGCGGGCTTCCTGCTGCAGTGCTTCGCGCGCGCCTGGGGCACGAACAACGTCAACAACTGCTCGTTCTACTGCCACCAGGCCTCGTCCGTCGCGCTGCAGAACTCGCTCGGGACGGGCACCGCGACGGTGCGCCTCGAGGACCTGGGGCTCGCCGACCTCGCCGTCGTGATCGGCGCGAACCCGGCGTCGAATCACCCGCGCCTGATCACCCAGCTCGTCGAACTGCGCCGACGCGGGGGGCGGGTGGTCGTGGTGAATCCGCTGCGCGAACTCGGGCTGGTCCGCTTTCGCGTACCGTCGAGGCTGCGCAGCATGATTCTCGGCTCCGAGGTGAGCGACCTCTACCTGCAGCCCCACGTCGGGGGCGACATCGCCCTCCTGAAATTGCTCCTCCAGGAAGTCGTCGAGCGCGGGGCTCTCGATCGCGAATTCCTCGATGCGCACGTCGACGGGTGGCCGGCCGTCGAAGCCGACCTGGCGAACGACCGTCGCGACGACCTTCTCGCCGCCTGCGGCGTCCCGGGAGAGCAGGTGCGCGCCGCAGCCGACGCGATCGTCGCCTCCCGCGCGACGATCTGGGCCTGGGCGATGGGGATCACCCAGCACGTCCATGGCGTCGACAACGTGCAGGCGATCACGAACCTCGCTCTCGCCCGGGGCATGGTCGGTCGTCCCGGAGCGGGCCTGCTTCCGATCCGCGGCCACAGCAACGTGCAGGGGATCGGCTCGGTCGGGGTCGCCCCGTCGGTCAAGGCGGAGTTCGCGCGTCGGCTCGGCGAGATGTGGGGGATCTCGGTGCCGCGAACGCCGGGGCTCCACACGCTCGCGTCGGTCGAAGCGTCTTCCCGTGGCGAGATCGACGTCGCCCTCCTGCTCGGCGGCAATCTCTTCGGGGCCTCCCCCGACCGCACCTGGACGGGCAAGGCGCTCCGTCGGATCGGGACCGCGGTCCACGTCACGACGAAGCTCAACGAGGGCCACGTGCACGGCCGCGGCCGGACGAATCTCCTGCTCCCGGCCGTCGCGCGCGACGAGGAG
>JAGWVP010000263.1 GCA_018970825.1 bacterium
GCGCACGACGCCGAGCTGCTTCAGCGCGTGGATGTTCGCCCTGAAATTCAGCTCGCCCGGCAGGATCCGGTGGCCCCGACCGTGGCGCGGCAGGAAGGCGACGCGGCGCCCGGACAGGGTCCCGAGGACGATCTCGTCGGAGGGGTCGCCGAAGGGCGTCGCGACGCGGACGCGCTCGACGTCGGTCAGCTCGGCGAAATCGTAGAGGCCGCTGCCTCCGATCACGCCCAGCATCGGGGTGCGGGGATCGCTCACGGACAGGGACTGTCGCACACGGCCCGGGCCGACGGCAACGGCGCTCCTTCCCGCCTCAGCCGCGGACGACCGTGATCCGGCGAAGCCGCCGGAGCTCGATGCGCCGGACCGGCCCGAGGAGGTCGCCGTTCACGGTGTACCAGGAAGGCCGCGCGAACTCGACCTGCATCTCCCCGGCGAGGTTGTCGTAGAGTTGCGGGTCGTTCGCCGGGAAGCCCTTGCGGAAGCGCGGCAGCCGACGGATGAGCCGCATGGCGCGGGCGGGTCCGCCGAGCACGTGGAAGTGCCCGGGATGGCGCCCCGCGAGGTAGAACGGCTCGAAGCCGAGCCCGATCGCGCGCACGCTGCTCGCGATCAGCATGCGGTACGAGCGGTGGGGCACGCGCTCCCCGTCGCACACGACGTCCGCCTCGAAGGGCTGGAAGATCTTCGCCTGGAGCGGCCCCCGCACCGCCGCCGAACCGATCAGGCGTGCGATCAGTCGCGCCGCCGAAGCCGGGGACGGCTGCTCGGTCGCGTAGTAGGCACGCAGGAAGTTCACGATCATGCCCGCCCCGAAGATGTAGCCGACGTCGCTCGGGCCGACCCGGAACAGGTCGACCTCGGCCTTTGCATGCGCGATCCCGCGTGCGTGGTCGAACACGACACGGGAGAGCAGGCGCTCGGGGGAACTCGCCATCGACTGGACCGCGTGCGCCAGGTTGTTGATCGTTCCCGCGGGGAGCGGGAGGATCTCCGGCCACGGCCCGTCGCCGACCTGCTGCTCGATCGCGGTGAAGGCGCGGAAGTAGCTGCCGTCGCCGCCGCACAGCGCGAGGATCTCGGGCCGGGCGTCGAGAGCCCGCTCGATCGAGGTCGAGAGTTCCCCGAGATCGCGGGTCTCGAAGACCTCGCCCTGGTCGCCGACGATGCGCCGTAGCTTCCCGGCGCGGGCGGACGCATCGACGTTCCCGCCGGCGTGCGGGTTCAGGATGACGGCGATCCCGCCCATCGTCAGGACGCCCGGGGATCGTCGGACGAGGCGCCCGCAGCGCCGCTCCGCGCGGACGCACGCGTCGAAACCCCGCCCTGCGCCGCGAGCTGCCCGCAGGCCGCGGCGACGTCCGCACCCCGGCTCTCGCGCAGCGTCGCGTTCACGCCCCGGTCGAGCAGCGCGCGCTGGAAGGCCTCGACGCGGGCGCGCGGGCTCGGCTGGAAGTCCGCACCCGGGAACGGGTTGAAGAAGATCAGGTTCACCTTCGACCGGATGCCCTGGAGGAGCGACACGAGGCGGCGTGCGTCGTCGTCCGTGTCGTTCACGCCCGAGAGCATGACGTACTCGAAGGTGATGCGGCGCCGACGCGGGACCGGTAGCGCCCGACAGGCCCCGAGGAGATCCGACAGGTCCCATCGCCGGTCGATCGGCATGAGATCGCGGCGGACCTCGTCGGTCGTCGCCGTGAGCGAAACCGCGAGGTTCACGCCGGTGCGGTCGAGGAGTTCGTGCATCTGCGGCACGAGCCCGACCGTCGACACCGTGATCCGGCGCGGAGAGATGCCGAGCCCCCAGGGGGCCGACAGGATCTCGAGTGCGGGCACGAGGGCGTCGAGGTTGTGGAGCGGCTCGCCCATGCCCATGAAGACGAGGTTCGTGAGCCCGGGTGCCTCGAACGCCTGCCGGCCGATCTCGGCGCGGGCGAGTTGCACCTGCCCGACGATCTCCTCGACCCGGAGATGGCGGCGCAGCCCGAGGCGCGCGGTCGCGCAGAAGCGACACCCCATCGCGCAGCCGACCTGGGAGGAGATGCAGAGCGTGAGCCGGTGGCGGTCGGGAATGAGGACGCTCTCGACCAGTTCCCCGTCGGCGAGCCGAACCGCGAGCTTGCGCGTGCCGTCGGCCGACACCGATCGGACGGCGACTTCCACCGCGGGCCCGGAGAACTCGGCGGCGAGCGACCGTCGCAGTGCGGCGGGCAGGGTCGCCATCGCCTCCGGGTCCGCCGTCTCCCGGCGGTAGACCCAGTCCAGCACCTGGGCACCGCGCCACGGCGGAGCCCCGAGCCGGTCGAGAACGGGCCCGATCGCTGCGGGAGTGAGCCCGTGGACCGCGAGCATGATTCCCTGTAACACCGGGGTCGAACAGGATCACCGAAGGCAGGACGCCCGGCGCGCCCGAGGAGGACGCATCGGCCGGTCGCGCCTCCGAGGAGCTAGCGATGCGCTTCGACCAGGGAAGAGCCAGCGAGAACGTCGAGGACCGCCGCGGCCGCGGCATGGTCGCCGTCGGAGGCGGAGGGCTCGGCCTCTTCCTGCTGGCGCTCGTGGCCATGTACTTCGGGATCGACCCGCGGTTCGTGCTGCAGATCGCCGGACCGCCGCGTCCCCGCTACGTCGAGCAGAACCGACCGACCGACCCCGCGGAGAACGAGGCAGCCAAGTTCGTCTCCTTCGTGCTCGCGGACACCGAGGACACCTGGAACGAGATCTTCCGCCAGAGCGGCCGCACCTACCGGGAGCCGAAACTCGTGCTCTTCAAGGGGATGGTGCAGTCCGCCTGCGGGATGACGCAGGCCGCGGTCGGGCCGTTCTACTGCCCGGCCGACGAGAAGGTCTACATCGACCTCGACTTCTACGAGGAGATGAAGAACCGCTTCCGGGCGCCGGGCGACTTCGCCCAGGCCTACGTGATCGCCCACGAGATCGGGCACCACGTGCAGAACCTTCTCGGCATCTCCCGCCAGGTTCAGTCCGCGATGTCGCGCATGCCGAAGGCCCAGGCGAACCAGCTCTCGGTCCGCACCGAGCTCCAGGCCGACTGCCTCGCCGGGGTCTGGGCGGCGAACGCCGACCGGGCCCGCGGGATTCTCGAATCCGGGGACCTCGAGGACGGGCTGCGGGCCGCGAGCGCGATCGGCGACGACAAGATGATGCGCCGGTCGACCGGCTACGTCGTTCCGGACGCCTTCACCCACGGCTCGTCGGACCAGCGCGTGCGGTGGTTCAAGCGAGGGCTCGAAACCGGCCGCTTCTCGGCCTGCGACACGTTCAACGCGCCGCAGCTCTGACCCGAACCGTCCGGCCGGGGATCGCGCCCGGACCGATCCCCGGCCGTCGCCGGGGTCGGCCTCGACGACCACGGAGTCCGGGGAGGCGACGTGCGCCCGCCCCGGACGGGGATCCTCAGCGGACGCCGAGCCCCGCGAGTTCGCGCGCGGAAAAGAAGAACCCGATCTCCTGGGACGCCGTCTCGGGCGCGTCCGAGCCGTGCGCCGCGTTGCGCTCCACGTCGGTCCCGAAGTCCTTGCGCACCGTGCCCGCGTCGGCCTTGGCCGGGTCGGTCGCGCCGAGCACCTCGCGGTAGCGCGCGATCGCGTTCTCGCCCTCGAGCACCGACACGAAGACCGGACCCGAGCACATGAAGTCGCACAGGCTCCCGAAGAACGGCCGTGCCGAGTGGACCGCGTAGAAGGCTTCGGCCTCCCCGCGCGTGAGACGCAGGAGCCGGCCGGCGACGACCCGCAGGCCGCCTTTCTCGATCCGTGCGAGGATCGGACCGACGCCGTGCTTCGCGACCGCGTCGGGCTTGATGATCGAAAGGGTTCTCTGCTGCATGTCCGTGTCGCTCCTCAGCGCGCGAGCGCGTCGCGCATCGTGGTCCCGAGGTCCGCCGGGCTCGCGGCGACCTTCACGCCGGCCGCCCTGAGCGCCTCGATCTTGTCCGCCGCGGTGCCCTTGCCGCCCGCGATGATCGCGCCGGCGTGGCCCATCCGCTTGCCCTTGGGCGCCGTCTGCCCGGCGATGAAGCCCGCCACCGGCTTCTTCATCTCGCGCCGGATGTAGTCGGCCGCCTCTTCCTCCGCGCTCCCGCCGATCTCGCCGATCAGGATCACGCCCTCGGTCCCGGGGTCGGCGTTGAACAGCTCCAGCACGTCGAGGAAGCTCGTGCCGTTCACCGGGTCGCCCCCGATGCCGACGCAGGTCGACTGGCCGATGCCGAGACCGGTCAGCTGGTGGACCGCCTCGTAGGTGAGCGTGCCGCTGCGCGAGACGACGCCGACCTTGCCGGGCTTGTGAATGTAGCCGGGCATGATGCCGATCTTGCACTCGCCCGGCGTGATGACGCCCGGGCAATTCGGCCCGACGAGACGCGTGCGGCGGCCGGCGAGGTAGCGCTTCACCTTCACCATGTCGAGGATCGGGATGCCCTCGGTGATGCAGATGACGAGCTCGACGCCCGCGTCCGCGGCCTCCATGATCGCGTCGGCCGCGAACGGCGGCGGGACGTAGATCACGCTCGCGTCGCAGCCGGTCTTCGCCCGGGCCTCGCCGACCGTGTCGAAGATCGGGATGCCCTCGAAGTCGGTGCCGCCCTTGCCCGGAGTGACGCCGGCGACCATCTGCGTGCCGTACTCCTTGCAGGTGCGGGTGTGGAACTGGCCCGTCGCGCCGGTGATGCCCTGCGTGACGACCTTGGTGCCCTTGCCGACCAGGATGCTCATGGCGCCCCCTCAGCCCTTCGCCGCGGCGACGGCCTTGCGCGCTCCGTCGGCCATGTCCGCGGCCGCCGTCACGTCGAGGCCCGAGTCCGCGAGGATCTTCTTGCCCTGCTCCACGTTCGTGCCCTCCATGCGGACGATGACCGGGACCGAGAGACTCACCTGCTTCGCGGCCGCCACCACGCCGGACGCGAGCACGTCGCAGCGCATGATGCCGCCGAAGATGTTGATGAACACGGCTCTCACGTTCTTGTCGGCGAGGATGATGCGCAGCGCCGCGGCGACCTTCTCCTCGTTCGCGCCGCCGCCGACGTCGAGGAAGTTCGCCGGCTC
>JAGWVP010000264.1 GCA_018970825.1 bacterium
GGGTCTACGTGACCAACTTCGACGCGGGCACGCTCTCGGTGGTCGATCCGGCGGCCGGTCGCACGCTGAACACGGTCCCGGTCGGTCGGTCGCCGCGGGCCATCGCGCTCTCGGCCGACGGCGGAACCGCGTGGGTCACGCACTCGATCCCGCTGCTGTCGGTGATCGACACGCGGCTTCTCGAGAAGCCCTGACGCGCGGGGCCTGCGAGGTCAGCGCGCGTTTCGTGCGCGCGACTTCATCACCCGCTCGATCTCGCGGCGCCCCTCGGCGCGCTTGATCGACTCGCGCTTGTCGCGCTGCTCCTTGCCGCGCGCGAGCCCGATCTCGACCTTCGCGCGCCCGTCCTTGAAGTAGATCCGGGTCGGCACCAGGGTGAAACCCTTCTCGCGGACCTTGCCGGCCAGGCGGTCGATCTCGGCGCGGTGGAGCAGGAGCTTGCGGTCGCGGTCGGGGTCGATGACCTCGTTGGTCGCATGGCCGTAGGCGCTCACGTGGACGCCGACCAGGATCACCTCGCCCCGGCGCGTGATCCTCGCGTAGCTGTCGCGCAGCTGGACCTTGCCCTCGCGCAGCGACTTCACCTCGGCGCCGGAGAGCACGATGCCGCACTCGAAGCGCTCGTCGATGAAGTAGTCGTGGCGGGCCTTGCGGTTCTCCGCGACGAGCTTCTCGCCGGTCTGCCGGGCCATCGGGAGCGCGGTAGCACAGCCGGCGGGGGGTCGCTTGCCTCGGAGCGCGCCGATCGCCAACTCTCTCGTGGAAGCCGTCGTCGCAGGTCCGTTGCCATGGTCCCCGCCCTCACCCTCGCCGCCCTCTCCGCGCTCGCGATCCTCGCCGCGTGGACGCTCATGCTCTCGGGGTTCGGCCGGTCCGAGTCGCCCGCACCCCGCAACGGCGCGGCCGGGACCGGGGAGTCCCGTCCAGCGGGTGCCGCGCGCCAGGACGACGCCGCGACCGGCGAGCCCGCGGCCCCCGGCGCGATGGACATGGCGGAGTTCAAGCGCCTCGTGCAGGCGGGCGAGTGGCGCCGCGTGCTGCCCTCGCTGCTGCTGATCGGCGGGATGCTCGGGATCATGTTCTTCGGCGCGATCGCGCTCTTGTTCGTGCTCGAGCAGAAGGTGACGGGCGTGCTGATGCTGCTCGTGCCGGTCGGCGCCGCCGCGAAGCTCGCCTGGGACTTCCGCAACGCCTGAGACGAACCGCGTGGGGGCCAGCGGCAGCGACGGTCCGACGCGAGGAGGCTTCCTTCGGGCGCGCGCGGCGCGCCGCCGCGCGGAGCGCGAGGAGGAGAAGGCGGCGCGCCAGAGGGAGAGCGACGCGCGGCGCGCCCACGGCGGCACGCCGGAGCTCCCGATCGAGATCGACTCGCCCGCCGCGATCGAGGCACGCGCCCTCTCGCAGCCCTGCCCGCGGTGCCTCGGCTCGCGCCTGCTGGTTTCGCACGACGCGGAGACGGTCGACGGCGAGCGGCTGCGGCTCGCGCGGCTGCGCTGCCCGCGGTGCGGGACGGAGCAGCGGACGTGGTTCAGGATCGCGGCGGTGCCACTGCACTGACCGGGACGACCGGATCGAAGGCCCCAGGCAAAAGGCGGGCATGACGGGTCCGACTCGATCACGAGGCGAGACCCTGAGGCACCTCCTCGAGGCGGCCGGTCCCCGTTCCCGCACGCCGTCGTCGCTGGTATCGTCCCCCCATGCACCGCCGCTCCCTCCTCCGCCTCGCCGCGGCCGCAACCGCAACCGCCGCCGCCTCCCCCTGGCGCCTCGCCGCAGCCGACACCGCCCGCGGCGGCCCGGGCCCCTGGGGCGAGCTGCTCCCGCCGAACGACGACGGCATCCAGCTCCCCCGGGGCTTCCGCTCCCGCGTCGTCGCGCGGGCCGGGATGCCCGTCGGCAACACGAAGTACGTCTGGCCGGTCTACCCCGACGGCGGGGCCACCTTTCGCACGCCCGACGGCTGGATCTACGTCGCGAACAGCGAGTGGGTCGCGCCCAACGGCGGTGGCGCGAGCGCGATCCGCTTCGACCGCGCCGGCAACGTGATGTCCGCGTACTCGATCTGCAGCGGCACGATGCTGAACTGCGCGGGTGGTGCGACGCCGTGGGAGACCTGGCTCACCTGCGAGGAGTACGCCTACGGGCACGTCTGGGAGTGCGACCCGCTGGGAAGCCGCCCGGCGGTCAAGCGACCCGCGCTCGGCACCTTCCAGCACGAGGCCGCCGCCGTCGACCCGGCACGCAAGCTCGTCTACCTGACCGAGGACGTCCCCGACGGGCGCTTCTACCGCTTCGCGCCGAGGAAATGGCCGAGCCTGGAAGCCGGCGCGCTCGAGGTCATGCAGGTCCGCGACGACGAAAGCGTCGCGTGGCACCCGGTGCGCTGGCCGAACCCGGGCATCCTGCACGAGGCCACCCGCCACCAGGTCGCAGAGAGCACCGAGTTCCGCGGCGGCGAGGGCGTCGCGATCTGCCGCGGTCGCGTCTTCTTCTCGACCAAGAAGGACGACCGCATCTGGCAGTACGACCCCGAGGCGAGGCGCTGCGCGGTCCTCTACGACGCCGCGAAGGATCCGGCGAAGCAGCTCTCCGGCGTCGACAACGTACTCGGCTCGGCCTGGGGCGACGTCATCGTCGCCGAGGACGGCGGCAACATGGAACTCGTGCTCGTCACGCCCGACGGCGTCGCGTCGGCACTGCTGCGGGTCGTCGGACAGGACGACTCGGAGATCGCCGGGCCGGCCTTCGACCCGTCGGGGACGCGACTCTACTTCAGCTCGCAGCGAGGCGACGGCGCCGGGATCACCTACGAGGTGTCAGGACCGTTCCGTCGCGGCGGTCCCGGCGCACGCGCCTGAGCGTCAGACCATCCGCAGGTGGTGCTGGGGCTCCTGCTTCGGCCGGTTCTGTCCGTCCACCATCACGATCTTCGGCTGGTGGCGGCGCGCCGCCTCCTCCTCGAGCCAGGTGAACGCGCCGATGATGATGAGGTCGCCCGGGGCGACCTTGCGGGCGGCGGCGCCGTTCACGCAGATCACGCCGGAGCCGGCCGGGCCCTCGAGCGCGTAGGTCTCGAAGCGCTCGCCGTTGTTCACGTCCCAGACGTGGACGGCCTCGAACTCGACCAGGTCCATGGCTTCCATGAGGGCCTTGTCGATCGTGATCGAGCCCTCGTAGTGGAGGTTGGCCTCGGTGACCGTCGCGCGGTGGATCTTGCCGCGCAGGACCTTGCGGACGGCGACGGGGGAACCGGACGAGGAACGAAACGGCATCATCTCGGGCATGGCGGACCTCAGCGGGCTTCCGCGCTCTCGGGGAGAGTCGCGGTCCTCGAAGTCGAGGCGTTGCGGGAGTTGCGGGCGATGGGCTCGGGCGCCGCACACGCGGGTTCGAGCAGGACGTTGTCGATCAGGCGAACGCCGCCGACCCAGACGGCGACGGCGATCCGGGAAGCGGACTCGACGCGCTCGATCACCTCGAGCGAGTCGGGATCGCAGACGGTCGCGTACTCGAGCCGCGCGAGCGGCTCGGCCGCGACGCGAGCGGCGAAAGCGGCCTGGAGGGCCGCGACCTCGCGCTCGCCGCGGGCGAGCGCCGCGCGGACCGCGTCGAGCGCCTCGGGCACGCAGCGGGCCGCCTCGCGCCCGGCCGCGTCGAGGCGAGCGTTGCGGCTCGACATCGCGAGACCGTCGGCCTCGCGCACGGTCGGGCCGCCGACGACTTCGATGCCGAAGTCGAGGTCGCGCGCCATGCGCCGGACGACCGCGAGCTGCTGGAAGTCCTTCTCGCCGAACACCGCGACGTGCGGCCGCACGGCATGAAAGAGCTTCGTCACGACCGTCGTCACCCCGCCGAAGTGGCCGGGGCGGTGCGCCCCGCAGAGGTTCGAGGTGAGCCGGTCGACGGCGACGCCGGTCGTGAATTCCTCGGGGTACATCTCGCGCGGGCCGGGGACGAAGATCGCGTCGACACCCGCCTCGACGAGCAGCCGGCGGTCGCGCTCGTAGTCGCGGGGGTAGGACACGAGGTCCTCCTCGCGGTCGAACTGGATCGGGTTCACGAAGATCGACACGACGACCCGGTCGCCGCGTCGGCGCGCCTCGCGCACCAGCGAGACGTGGCCCTCGTGGAGGTAGCCCATCGTCGGCACGAACGAGACGCGCAGCCCCATCGCCCGCTGGCGATCGGACCAGGCCTGCATGTCGGCGACGGTGCGGATCTCCTCGACCCGCGAGGGGGCGCGCTCCGCGACTCCGGGCGCGTGGTAGCTCTCCGCGTCCGACGGGAAGGCGCCCGTGCGGACGTCCTCGCAGTAGCCGGCGACCGCGCGCGTCACCGCGTCGCCGAGAGAGGCGTAGCGCCGCACGAAGCGCGGCGCCGGCCGGTCCTCGGCCGCGAGCCCGAGCAGGTCGTGCATGACGAGCACCTGGCCGTCGCAGAACGGGCCGGCGCCGATGCCGATCGTCGGGATGTCGAGCGTCTCGGTGATCTCGCGGGCGAGGTCGAGCGGGATGCCTTCGAGCACGATCGCGAAGGCGCCCGCGTCCGCGACCGCGCGTGCGTCGTCGAGCACGCGGCGGCGCCCCTCGGCGTCGCGTCCCTGCACCTTGTGGCCGCCCATGCGGTGGACGCCCTGAGGCGTGAGACCGACGTGGCCGACGACCGGCATCTCGGCTCGCACCAGCGCCCGGATCGTCGAGGCGACCGTGCGGCCGCCCTCGAGCTTCACCGCCTCGGCCCCGGCCTTCACCAGCCGGCCCGCGCTCTCGAGCGCGTCGCGACGGCTCGTCTGGTAGGACAGGAACGGCAGGTCGCCGACGACGAGCGCCCGCGGACGCGCCTTCGCGACCAGCCGCGTGTGGTAGATCATCTCGTCGAGCGTGACCGGCAGGGTCGAGGACTCGCCCTGCACGACCATGCCGAGGCTGTCGCCCACCAGCAGGAAGTCGACGCCCGCACGGTCGACCAGCCGGGCAAACGTGCAGTCGTAGGCCGTCACCATCGCGAGGCGACGGCGTCCCTCTTTCTCGTCCTGTCCCGTCCGGCCGCGCTTGGCGG
>JAGWVP010000265.1 GCA_018970825.1 bacterium
GCCCATCGAGGACACTCCCGCTGCGCGCGCGGGGCTCCACCCGGGCGACCAGATCGTCAAGATCGACGGCGAGCTCACCAAGGACATGTCGCTCGCCGACGCGGTGAAGAAGATGCGCGGTCCGCGCGGAACCAAGGTGAGCCTCTCGATCCGGCGCGAGGGCGTGTCGAGGCTCCTCGACTTCACGCTCGTGCGCGAGAACATCCAGGTGCAGAGCGTCAAGTTCCGCGACCTGGGCGACGGCTACGGCTACGTCCGCATCACGCAGTTCCAGGAGCACACCGGCGAGGCGCTCGAGGAGGCGCTCAAGAAGATCTCGCGCGGCGACGACGCGAACCTCCGCGGGCTCGTGCTCGACCTGCGCAACGATCCCGGCGGCCTGCTGTCGCAGGCGGTCGCCGTGTCCGACGCATTCCTCGACTCGGGCATGATCGTCTACACCGACGGCCGGCTCGAGAACCAGAAGCAGAAGTACTTCGCCCGCAAGCAGGGCAGCCACGTCGACTTCCCGATCGTCGTGATCGTGAACGGCGGCACGGCGAGCGCGGCCGAGATCGTCGCGGGCGCCCTCCAGGACCACAAGCGGGCGCTCGTGCTGGGCACGCAGACCTTCGGCAAGGGTTCGGTGCAGACGATCCTGCCGCTCGACGACCAGTCGGCGCTGCGACTCACGACCGCCCGCTACTACACGCCGAACGGACGCTCGATCCAGGCGACCGGCATCAAGCCGGACATCGAGATGGAGAACGTCGTGCGGCTGGCGGGCGGCGGCTCCCGCGGCGCGGACCCGCAGTTCCTGCGCGAGGCGAACCTGCCCAAGCACCTCGACAACCCGACGGGCGAGGAGCAGCCCTCCCCGAAGTCGACGCCCGAGGGATCGAAGGCCGACGGCAAGCCGTCGAAGGCCCCGCCGACCGACGACGAGGACGTCGACGACGTCGCGTCCTCGCTCACCGTGCTCGGCGAGCCCGGCAAGGACCCCCAGCTCGATCGCGCGATCGACCTGCTGAAGAGCTGGGAGGTCTTCAAGGCGATGCAGGCGAAGAAGGGCTGACGGGCGGAGGCGCGCGCGATGCCGCCTACCCCGGTCTCCCGGGGGGCGCCCTCCGGCGCGCCCCCGTCGATCCCGCGCGGCATCGGCGTCCGCGCCTTCGTCGACCGCATCCGGCTCGCGCTCGACGAGAACTTCCCCGCGCGCCTCTGGGTGGAGGGCGAGCTCGCCGAGTGGAACGTCCACCGCGGCAGCGGTCATGCCTACCTCGCGCTGAAGGAGGGCGACGCACGGGTCGAGGCCGTGATCTGGAGCAGCCGTCGCACGGCCCTGCGCTTCGAGCCCGCGGTCGGGGCCCAGGTCCTCGTGCTGGTGTCGAAGGTCGACTTCTTTCCGCCCCAGGGGCGACTGCGTGTCCACGTCGACCGCATGGAGCCGCTCGGGCAGGGGGCGGACCACCTCGCGCGCGAGGAGCTGCGGCGGCGGCTCCAGGCAGAGGGGCTGTTCGCCGAGGAGCGCAAGCGACAGCTTCCGATGCTGCCGCGCGCGGTCGGCATCGCGACCGCGCGCCCGAGCGCCGCGCTCCAGGACCTGCTGAAGACGCTCGACGCGCGCTTTGCCGCGCGCCGCGTCCTGCTCCGGCCCTGCCTCGTGCAGGGGGTCGATGCCGCGGCGGACGTGGCGGCCGCGATCGACGACCTGAACCGCGACGGCAGCGTCGACGTGATCGTCGTCGCCCGCGGGGGCGGGTCGTCGAGCGACCTGCGGGCGTTCGACGACGAGTCGGTGGTGCGCGCGATCGCGCGGTCGCGGATCCCGGTCGTCTCGGCCGTCGGGCACGAGTCCGACGTCTCCCTCGCCGATCTCGTCGCCGACCTCCGCGTGGCGACGCCGACGGCGGCGGCGAACGCCGTGATGCCGCAGCGCGCGAAGCTCGACGAGGCGATCGCGGGCCTCGCGGTGCGACTCCGCAACGCGGCCACCGGCCGGATCCGGCTCGCGCGCCGCGAGGCCGAGACCGCCGAGGCGCGCCTCGGCGACCCGCGCGCGCGGCTGCGCGACGCGCGCGGCGAGATCGACCGGCTGGTCGCGCATGCGCGCGACGTCGTGTCCGGTCGCGTCCGGGGGCTCGCGACGAGCGTGCTCGCGCTGGAAGCGCGGCTCGACGCGACGCGGCCGCAGGTGCCGGTGCTGCGCGCCTCGGTCGACGCGCTCGGAGCGCGCCTCGACCCGGCGCTCCGGGCGAGGCTCGCCGCCGCGCGAGCCGACCTGCGCCGGGAGGGGGGCCGGCTCGAGGCGCTCTCGCCGCTCGCCGTGCTGTCGCGCGGGTTCGCGGTCGCGCGCCGGGGGGACGGAACCGTCGTGCGGACCGCGGCTTCGATCGCACCGGGCGACGAGCTGCGGCTGCTGTTCGCCGAGGGCGGGGCTCGCGCGTCCGTGCTAGACGTCGACACGAGTCCCGGTCCCGGCGGCAAGGCGCTCTCGGTCGCGGAGGGGGCGGGCCCGACGGCCGGGCCGGAGCCCGGACGCGGAGGAGAGTCGTGAGCGAGCACGTCGTCGACGTCGGTAGCCTGAGTTTCGAGGAGGCCCTGCGCGAGCTCCAGTCGGTGGTCGCCGAACTCGAGCAGAGCAGCCCGAGCCTCGATGCCGCCCTCGCGGGATTCGAGCGCGGCATCGCGCTCCTGCGGGTGCTCCACGGCCGTCTCGACGAGGTGGAGAAGCGGGTCGAAGTGCTCGAACGCGACGCCTCGGGCGTCCTTCGGATCCGCTCGACGGGCGGCAAGTGACCCCGGCGGACCTCGAGACGCGGCTCGCGTCGCGCCGCCGTGAAGTCGATGCGGCGCTCCGCGCGGTGATCGCGCGCGGCCGATCGTGGCCGCCCCGCCTGCGGGCGGCGATGCGCTGGTCGCTGCTCGGCCCGGGCAAGCGGATCCGCCCGGTGCTCGTGCTCGAGACGGCCTCGCTGTTTCCGCGGGCCCGCGGTCGGTCTCTCGCGCTCGACGCCGCTTGCGCTCTCGAGATGATCCACGCCTACTCGCTCGTGCACGACGATCTGCCGGCGATGGACGACGACCGGCTGCGCCGCGGGCGTCCGACCACCCACGTCCGCTTCGACGAGGCGACCGCGATCCTCGCGGGCGACGCGCTCCTCACCGAGGCCTTCGCCGTGCTCGGTGGCCCCGCCGGTGGGGGCGACGCGGAGCGGCGATTGCGCGTGGTCGCCGAGATCGCCGCGGCCGCGGGTGCGGAGGGGATGGTCGGCGGGCAGGTCCTCGACCTCGGGAGCGAGGGGCGCGCCCGCGTCGGCGCGGCCCTGGTCGCCCGCATCCATCGCCGCAAGACCGGCGCGCTCATCCGCGTCGCGGTGCGCGCCGGCGCGATCGCCGGCGGTGTCGGAGCGCGGGACCTCGCTCGACTGACGACCTTCGGCGAGGCGCTCGGACTCGCCTTCCAGATCGCCGACGACGTGCTCGACGAGACCGGGACCACGGCCGTGACCGGCAAGCGGGCGGGAGGCGACGCGGAACGCGGCAAGGCGACCTACCCGGCGGCACTCGGACTCGCCGGGGCCCGCGCCGCGATGCACCGCGCGGCCGGGGAGGCGAACGCCGCGATCCGTCCTTTCGGTGCGCGGGCGGACGTGCTCCGGGCCCTCGTGGAACGTGTCGTCGACCGAGCGTCTTGACGTCCTGCTCGCGGCACGAGGGCTCGCACCGAGCCGCGAGCGCGCTCGCAGGCTCATCCTCGCGGGACTCGTCCTGGTCGACGGGCGCCGTGCCGACCACGCGGGCGACCGCGTGCGCGGGGACGCCGAGGTGCGCGTTCTCGGGCCCGACCACGACTACGTCTCTCGCGGCGGGGTGAAGCTCGCGCACGCGCTCGACGTGTTCGACGTCGACGTCGCGGGCCGCACCTGCGTGGACGTCGGCGCCTCGACCGGCGGATTCACCGACTGCCTCGTGCAGCGAGGCGCCGCGCGGGTGCACGCGGTGGACGTGGGCTACGGGCAACTCGCCTGGAAACTGCGGTGCGACGATCGCGTCGTCGTCCACGAGCGGACCAACGCGCGGACCCTGCCGCCGCGTTCGCTCGACCCGGCGCCGTCGCTCGCGGTCGTCGACGCATCGTTCATCTCGCTGCGACTCCTGCTGCCCGCGATCCTCGCCCAGCTCGACCCGCCGGGCGAGATCGTGGCTCTCGTCAAGCCCCAGTTCGAGGTCGGGCGCGAGCGGGTCGGGCGCGGCGGCGTGGTGCGGGAGCCCGAGGCGCGGGCCGACGCGGTGGCCGCCGTCGTCGAGTCCGCGCGAGAACTCGGGCTGCGCCTCGTCGGCTCGTGCGAGTCGCCCATCCGGGGCGCGAAGAAGGGCAACGTCGAGCTGCTGGTCCACCTCGCGCCGGACGGCCCGAACGACGGGGACGGTGCCGGTTGACAGTCCGACCGCCCGCCGGTAGCCACGCGCCCGTGGGCTGGTTCAAGACCGATTCCGAGCGGGTCGCCGACGGCCTCGAGGCCGCGCACGACGAGATCCTCCGGCTGGCGCGGCAGATCGAGTATCATTCCGAGCTCGCGCCGTATCCCTTCATGGCCGAGCGCCTGAAGAGGATCAGCGACGACGAAGGGCGCAACGCACGCAGGCTCGGGGAGCGCCTGATGGCGCTCGGCCGCCAGCCGCAGGCGACGGCCGCCGGTGCGATCCGGACCGGCCGCAATTCCTGGGAGCGCCTGATCCAGGACAGCGACGACTACCGTGCCCTCCTGCGCCGCCTCTCCCAGCTGTGGGTGCGCTGGGACGACGAGTCGACCGAGGACGCGGCGGTGGTCCGCAGCGTGCTCGACGCATCCACGCGCAATCGCGACGACCTGAACGACCTGGTCGCCCGGTCCGACCCGCACGCCCTCGACTGACGGGGCCGTCCTTCCGCCCCGGGGGGAGGTCGAGACGGGGGCGGGCGGGGTTGCCCGCGTCCGCCTTGTTTCCCGGGACGGGTCCGCTACTTTGGGGTTTCGACCCTGCCGCGGTCCAGCGCGGCGGAGCCCCTGCAAGGAG
>JAGWVP010000266.1 GCA_018970825.1 bacterium
CGAGGCGTTCGCGCCCGGCGGGATCCGCCGCGAGTTCTCGGATCGCCGCGGCGAGTGCGACCGGGTCTCGCTCGACCAGCCGGATCGACTCGCCCGGGACGAAGACCTCCCGGATCGCCGGCGTGTCTGCGGTGACGATCGCGCACCCGGCGGCCGCCGCCTGCCAGACCTTGTTCGGCACGACCATGCGCGCCTTCTCCGAGGCGCCGAAGATGCCGAGCACGACGTCGGCCGCACGCAGGCGCGCGGGCAGGTCCTCGTAGGCGACCCAGTCCTCGAAGCACACGTCGGGGCGCCCGCGAAGCGCCGCCTCGCACGCCGCACGCTCGGTCCCCGTCCCGACGAGATCGAAGACCAGGCCCTCGCCCGGTGCGATCGAGTCGATCGCACGCGAGATCAGGTCGGTGCCGTGGAGCGGGAGGTACTGCCCGTAGAAGAGAACACGCACCGGGGCCGACGGCGCGCGCGGACCCCGCGACGGCTCGCGGCCCGCCGCCTCGAAGGGCGCCTCGGCGCCGAGGTACTGCACGACGGCGCGACGCGGGTCGAGACCGATTTCGCGTACGACCCAGTCGCGGTGCGTCGCGGTGTCGACCAGCACGAGGTCCGCCGCGGACAGGCTCGCCCGGTCGATCGCGCGCAGGAGTCGTGCCGGCGCGGATCCGGGCGCGTACGAGCGGCGGTCGTCGACCAGCGTCTCGGTCACGGTGACGAGCGGTGCGAAGAGGATCGGCCGGCGACCGGCGAGCCGCCGCAGCAGCAGGACGTCGAGTTGCCCGTTGAAGCCGGCGACGAGCACGTCGGCCCCGGCCGCCGCGGCGCCGAAGCGCCGCGCGAGCCGAGCCACCGCCCGCGTCCACGCGACGCCGAGCCGGGCGAGCCCCACCGGCGAGAAGTACGCCGCGTCCTTGTCCCGCGTGCGCTCCCACAGCGGCTCGTGGCACTCGGCGACCTGCCATCCCGCGGCGCGCAGGTCGTCGGCGAGCAGCGCGTTGGCGGCGTGTCGGGCGTTGTAGGTACCGAAGAGGAGCGCGGTCACCGTGCTCCCGCCGCGCCGGGACGCCCGCGCCTGCGGGAGTCGGCCGGGCCGTCGTCCTCGTGGAAGCCCGGTTCGAGGTCCGCCGGGACGTCGAGCGAGAGCTCGATCTTCCGCACCCGCAGGAGCGTGTCCTCGACGAGCCAGCGGCTCGCCCCGATCAGGTCGGCGATGAGACCCATCAGGATGGTCTGCACCCCGATGATGCCGAGGGCCGCGGCGAGGATCAGGGACTGCACCATCCCGGCGCCGCCGGTGGTGACGTAGAAGAAGAGAAAGCGCAGCCCGATCGCGACGCCCGCGAGCAGCATGAGGCTGCCGACCGCCCAGAACAGGCGGATCGGCGAGTACAGCGAGTAGATCCGGACCAGGGTGAGGAAGGACCGGTAGAGGTACGACGGGATGCTCTTGAAGAGCCGGGACGGCCGGGTCTCGCGGCTGCGGACCGGGACGTGGGTCACGGCGAGCTGCTTCTTGCCCGCCTGGACGAGGGTCTCGAGCGTGTAGGTGAAGTCGGAGATCACGTTCAGCCGCAGCGCCGCCCGCCGCGAGAAGGCCCGGAATCCGCTCGCCGCGTCGGGGACGTCGGTGCCGGAGATGCCCCGGACGACCCAGCTGCCGTAGGACTGGAGGGATCGCTTGAGGGGAGAGAAGTGCGCGAGCTCGCCGGGGCCGCGGTCGCCGACCACCATGTCGGCCCGGCCGTCGAGGATCGGCCGGACGAGCGCCGGAAGGTCGCGCGCGTCGTACTGGTTGTCGGCGTCGGTGTTGACGATCACGTCCGCGCCGAGCTTGAGTGCGGCGTCGATGCCCGCCGAGAACGCCTGTGCCAGCCCCTGGTTCTGGGGAAACCGGATGACGTGGTCCGCCCCGGCCCGCCGGGCGACCTCCGCCGTGCCGTCCTGCGAGCCGTCGTCGATGACCAGCACCTCGACGAGGTCGATCCCCTCGACGTGGCGGGGAAGCGCCGCGATCGTCGCCGGCAGCGACTCCGCCTCGTTCAGGCTCGGGATCTGGATGATGAGCTTCGGCATGCGCTGTCTTCGCGGTCTCGCCCTGGTCGCCCTGCTGTCGACGGCCACGGCCGCATCGAACTCGTTCGCCGCTCCCGGGCCGGCGCCGCCGTCGCTGCGGGTCCTCTTCCTGCGCGTGGACTTCCCCGACCACCCCTCCACCCGGTCGGCCGACACCCTGGCCGGCCCCGGCCGCAACGGACTCCTCGACCGCTTCACCGACTACTGGGCCGAGGTGTCCTCGGGACGTTTCCACATCGAGCCGATGCTTGCCAGAGGAGTGTTCCGGCTGCCCGAGCCCCGGATCGACTACTCGGGCGCGACCCGCCGGCTGGTGGGAGCGGCGATCGAGGCCGCCACCCGGCCGCGGTCGGCGAGCCGCGAGGCGATCGCGGCGTTCCGGCCCGAGGCGGTCGTCGTGCTCTTCGCCGGCCCCGGCTCGGAGTCGGAACTGAAACCGCGCACGACCGGCAGTCCCTGGTCCGAGGCGATCCGGGGAGGCGAGCCCTTCGACGTCGCCGGTCGCGAGGTCGACCTGGTCATGGTCGTCGGCGAGGACCCGCTGAACGGGCTCTCTCCGTTCGGCGTGCTCGCCCACGAGTTCGGCCACCTGCTCGGCCTCCCCGAGCTCTATGCGCCGAGCCACGCGCACTCGGGCATCGGCACCTGGGGCCTCATGGGCGAGGGCACCTGGGTGGGCCGCGGCGACCGGCCGCCGCACCCGTGCGCCTGGTCGAAGCTCCGCCTCGGCTGGGTCGACCCGATCGTCGTCGAGCACGACCGGCAGGTGCGGCTCGAAGCCGTGGAGCGGGTGCCGAAGGTCGTGAAGATCCTCGCGCGCGAGGGGCATCCCGAGGAGTACTTCCTCGTCGAGAACCGCAGGCGGATCGGCTCGGACGGCCGGATTCCCGGCGAGGGGCTGCTCGTCTGGCACGTCGACGACTCGCTCGACAGCTTCCGCCGGTCGCAGGACGACCCGAATCACAAGCGCGTCGACCTGCTCACCGCCGATGCATGGCCCTCGCATCTCGACCTCGGGCCGACGCGCGGCGGCAATCGCGGCGACGCGGGCGACCCCTGGTCGGACCGGCTCTCGGGGCCCGGGCCGGACACGCGGCCCTCGACCGCGAGCTACGCGGGGGCGCGCGGGCGCTTCTCCCTGCGCAACGTCTCGCCGGCCGGCGAGGCGATGACCTTCGACGTCGTCTTCGAGGACGAGACGCGCGACGCCTCGGGCCGGCGACCCGCTTCCGCGCCGCCGGTCAGCCCGCCCCCCGCGCCCGTCCCGGCGCGATCGCCCTGAGCGCGCGCGACGCTGCACGGCGCACGCGCGGGTCCGGGTCGGAGCCCTCGATCTCGACGAGACGCTCGATCGTCCGATCCGTCCCGCGCGGCCCGATCTCGGCGAGCGCGCCGGCGG
The DNA here is from genome assembly GCA_018970825.1 of bacterium. Classification (GTDB taxonomy): domain Bacteria; phylum Desulfobacterota; class Binatia; order UBA12015; family UBA12015; genus REEB422. The sequence goes on from JAGWVP010000266.1 coordinate 3,470, forward strand.
CGAACTCGCGCACGCGCGGGCGCGGCGACCCGAGCAGGTCCGCGAGCGCCGGAACCGCCGACGCCGCCCGCGGCACGTAGCGGAGCTGCAACCCGGTCGCGATGGACACCTGCGGATCCGCGTCGGCGTGCTCCTCGACCAGGGAAGCCGCCCGCTCCGGCGCGATCGTGACGAGCGCCGCCGCGGCGCGAGCCCTCAGCTTCGCGTCCTCCCCCCGGGTCGCGGCTTCGAGCGCCGGCACGGCTGCGGCCGCGTCGGGCCCGAGCACCTGCAGCGCCATGTCGGCCGACGACGTCATGCTCGGCTCCGCCCGCAGCTCGACGAGCATCGGGACGACCTCGGGCAGCAGACGCCGCAGGGCACCCGGCGCGTCGGCGAGCCCGAAGGGATACTTGGTCGTCTCCGAGGCGAGGACCCGCACCACCGCGAGCCGCGATTCCGGGTCGAGCGCCTGCCATCGCCCGACGGCCGCGGACGACGTGGCGACGTCCCCGGACGCGATCTCGCGCGCGAGTCGCTTCTCCGGGGGGACCGGCCTGCGACAGCCCGCCGCGAGCGTGCAGGCGAGCAGCAGGAACGGGAGTCCCGCGGCGAGGCGAGCCGCCCCGATCCTCACCCGGCCTTCGACCCGTGCGCCTCGTGCGACTGCAGCATGAGCCCGCCGTGGCTCCACGCGGCCCCGGCCGCCATCGCCATCGCGACGAAGATCACCTCGGCGAGCTCCTTCTCGGTCGCGCCGGCCTTCACCGCCTTCGCGGTGTGGGCGTCGATGCACCAGGCGCACTGGGTGACGTGGGCGATGCCGACCGCGATCAGTTCCTTCGTCTTCACGGGCAGCGCGCCCTCGGCGAAGGCCTTCGCGTCGAACTCGAGGAAGGCCCGGTAGGGCTCGGGTGCGAGCTCGCGCATCCGCTTGAACTGCTTGCGTACGTCGACGCCGTGGAACTCCATGACTCGAACCTCCCCGGCCGGCCGCGCTGCGGCGGCGGCCCGCTTCAGGCGACGCCGAGGTCGCGCACGGTGAACAGCGCGTCGAAGGCGTAGCCCGCGGCCTCGACGTTCTCGCGGGCCCCCTCCATGCGGTCGATCGTCGCGATGATCCCGATCACCTTCGCGCCCCCGGCCTCGATCACCTTGGCCGCTTCGAGCACCTGCCCCCCGGTCGTGGCGACGTCCTCGACGATCACCACCTGGTCGCCCTCGTCGAGCCGCCCCTCGAGCTGTTTCGAGGTGCCGTACTCCTTCTTCTGGTTCCGGATGAAGACGCTGGGAAGCCCCGACGCGAGCGAAGCCGCGGTCACGAGCGGGATCCCGCCGAGCTCCGCGCCGGCGAGCCGGTTCGCTCCCTTCGGAATCCGCGCGGCGAACATCTTGCCGAGGTCGACCAGGATCTCCGGTCTCGTCGAGAAGAGGTACTTGTCGAGGTAGAAGGAGCTCTTGCGGCCGCTGCGCAGCGTGAAATCCCCGCGCAGCAGCGCGATCTCCGCGATGCGCTGCGCCAACTGTTCCCGATCCACGCCTGCATCCAACCGCCCGGCGCGGCAAACGTCAATGCCGCGCCC
>JAGWVP010000267.1 GCA_018970825.1 bacterium
CGGCGTTCGACGCGGAGGCGCCCCTCGTCGGGCTCGAGTCTCGGAACCTCGCCCTCGGCGACCGGCAGGTTCGACTCGATCACGAGCGAGGCGCGCGCGATTCCGGCCGCGGAAATCGCGAACACGCGGAGGGGGTGGTCGACCGGTGCCAGCAGCGGCACGCCGGGCCCGGGCCGCAGCCGGAGCCACAGCCCGCCCACGCGCACGAGAGCGGAGCGCCTGCTGCGGATCCAGATCGGGGCACGGGTGCGCGGCGCGCGCAGGCGGCGCGACGGCCGCCACAGCAGCCACGGAATCCCGTCGATCGGCTCACTCGCCGGCATCGCCACTCCCGGGACACGACACCACGACGTCGACGCGGCGGTTCAGGCGCTGCAACGGGCTGCCGGGCGCGGCGCGGACGAGCGGCTCCGACTCGCCGTGCCCCTCGAGGTCGAGGCGTTCGCGCGGCAGCGCCTGCCATCGCAGGAGCCAGTCGCCCACCGCACGCGCGCGCTCCCGGCTCAGACCGTCGTTGTACTCGGGTCGGCCGGTCTCGTCGGCATGGCCGACGAGTTTCACGCGGACGTCGGGCGACGCCTGCACCACGCGGTGGAGCTTGCGCAACTGCGCGAGCGACTGCGGGCGCAGCGTCGCGCTGTCGATCGGGAACAGGAGATCGCCCGACATGTGGATCGTCTGCCCGCACTCGAGGCGCCCCTGCGCAACCGCCGCGTCGAGACCGATGCGCTTCGACGGCCCCCGGCTCGCCTGCTCGACGAGCTCCGCGTCGGGATCTCGCGCGGGCAGCGACGGCCACTCCCCCGCCGCGTCCGGCGAGCCGGGACCGGCGTCGGCGGCCGCGTCGGCTCCACGGGACTCGCCCGCGGGTTCCGAGGCGGCCGAATCCGCCACCCCGGACGCCCCGGGGGCCGGGGCCGGATCGTCCGGGAGGGGAGCGAGGACCGGCGCGGGTCGCAGCCCGGGATCGCGCGGGAGATCGACCCGTGGCGGAGCGGCCCCGGTGATCCTGCAGCCGGTGCGCTGCCAGCCGACCAGCGCGACCGGCACGGCGAGCACGACCAGGAAGAGAGGTAGCCCGAGGCTCCCGGCCCGGCTCGCGGCGGTGAGCGCGCCTGCGAGCAGGGCGATCCACAGGAGACCGGGAATCGGCAGGCACGGAGTGAAGAGCCAGTGCATCAGGAGCCACGCGAGGGCGAGCGGCAGGAGCCACGAAACGTCCGGCGCGAGGCCGAGTCCCAACCGGCGCCCGAGACCCGTCGGCCAGGCTCGCCAGGCGAGAAGGGCTGCGAGGAGCGCCGCGAGCAGCGGAAGAAGAGCCGCGAGCCCCTGCAGGGCCCACGCCGCGAGCACGAGCAGGCCGAGCAGGAGAAGCGGGATCGCGCATCCCGTGGCCGCCCCCGCGCGACGTCGGTCGTCGACCCACGTCGCGCCGAAGCGGCGAGGCTCGACGACCGGCGCGGACGAGATCCGGCCGACCAGGTGGCCGCGCACGCACCAGAGGCTCCTGTCGCCGTCGTCGCGCGCGAGCCACGGGCGGCCCCAGTGGAGGCGGGCGTCGTGCAGCCAGAGCCGGTACCACTGCCCGTCCTCGAGTTCGGCGAGGATGGGTCCGAGCACCGGCCAGTGCACCGGGGTCGGGTCGGCCGGGCTCGCCGGCGGCTCGTCGACGACGCGCCCGGGCCGCAGCGTCCCCCAGTCGAGTTCCAGGTCGTGAAAGCGCGAGACGCCCTTCGGCTCGACGTCCGGGGACGGAAGCCCGACGAAGTAGCCCTCGAACGGTCCGTGGAGCGTCGACATGCGCGCAGCCGCCCGCGCGAGCGTCGGCGGCGACGCCCATCTGCCCGCCGGAGGCGGCGATTGTCAACGCGGGACGAAGCCGGGGTCCGACGGCCGTCGCGGCGGGGCGGAGAACGCTCCCTCGGTGTCGATCGGGATCGTGACCGGCCCGTCGTTCACCAGCGAGACCCGCATCGTCGCACCGAAGCGGCCGCGCGCCGTACGCACGCCGAGGCGCTCGACCTCGTCGGCGAACGCGCGGTACAGCGGCTCGGCCCTGTCCCCGGGAGCGGCCCGCCCGTAGGACGGGCGCCGCCCCGACCGGCAATCGGCCCAGAGCGTGAACTGCGAGACGACGAGCATCTCGCCGCCGGTCTCCGCGAGCGACAGGTTCATGCGGCCCCGCCCGTCGTCGAAGATCCGCAGACCGACGATCCTCGCCGCGAACGCGCGCGCGGCCGCGACGTCGTCGTCGTGGCCCACCCCGAGGAGCACGAGCGCACCGGGGCCGATCTCGCCGACGACCTCGTCGCCGACCGAGACGCTGGCCTCGCTCACGCGCTGGAGGATCGCCCGCACGCGCCCGGCTCCCGCGCGATCAGACCGTGTCCATGCAGGTGCGCATGAAGCCGCACGTCCGGCACAGGTACTTGCAGTGGCCGAGCGTCTGCAGCGGGGAGCCGCACGCGTCGCACTCGAGCCAGTCCGGTTCGCGACGCACCTCCGGGGCCGCCGACGCGGCGCGCCTCGCCGCGAGCGACACCACCTTCTCGCCCTTCTCCACGTCCACCTCCCCACCGCCCGGTGCGCCCTGCACACCGCGCCGGATCGCTGCCATGCGCGGCGCCGCGCGTCAACCGGGCCGTCGCCGGGTCCGGCGTGCTACGGACGTTCCATGAGCGACTCGAGCAAGGCGGCCGCCCCGGTCGTCGTCACCCACTTCTCCGACGTGCTCTGCGTGTGGGCCTACGTGAGCCAGGTGCGGCTCGACGAGTTGAGGCGCCGCCGGCCGGGCCGCGTCGCGGTCCGTTCGCGCCTGTGCTCGGTGTTCGCCGACGTGGGCACGAAGATCGTGAACGGCTGGCGGGACCGCGGCGGGGCCGCCGGCTACCGTCGCCACGTCGAGGGCGTCGTCGCGGGCTTCGGGCACGTGGAGCTTCACGAGAAGGCCTGGGCCGCGACCGTCCCGACGACCTCGGCCACGCCGCACGCGGCGGTGAAGGCGGCGGAGCTGGTCGCGCCGGGCGGAGCCGACGAGCTCGGGCGCACGCCGGCCGAGCGGCTCGCGTGGCGGCTTCGCCTCGCCTTCTTCGCCGAGGGCCGCGACGTGTCGCGCGAGGAGGTGGCGCTCGACGCGGCCGGGGACGTCGGGCTGCCGGTGGAAGCGCTGCGCGACGCGCTGCGCGACGGTCGCGCCTGGGCGGCCCTGATGCGCGACTACGAGGACGCGACGGCCGAACAGGTGCGCGGAAGCCCCACCCTCGTCCTCAACGAGCGTCGACAGGTGCTCTACGGCAACGTCGGCTATCGCGTCATCGAGGCCAACGTCGAGGAACTGCTCCGGGAGCCCGGGAGCGACGACGCGAGCTGGTGCTGACGGCGGGACCACCGCGCCGCCCGGGTCCACGGGGCTCGGGACGCGAAGCCGCGCCGGCGCCGCAGTCGCGAAGCGGCGCCTGCGCCCCGCAGGGCGCCGTCAGTTGCAGGCGACGCCGCCCTCGCCGCGCGAGCACCACCATTGCGCGAGGTCGGTCGCGAGGGCGGCCCGGACCGCGTCGGTCTCGGGCGTGAGCCGGTTGCGAAGCAGCAGGTTCACGCGCTCGAACGGGTCCGCGTCGAGGTCGTACATCGCCTCTTCGCGACCGAACAGGCTCGTGTACAACTTGTAGCGGTCGTCGCGCACCGCACGCTTCCCGTCGGGGCGCCAGTTCGAGAAGAAGACTCGACGGAACTCCTCGCTCGCACGCGCGGACGGGTCGGCGAGCAAAGGGAGGAAGCTCCTGCCGTCGGGAAAGGCCGGGCCGGTCGCCGGGTCCATGCCGAGGGCGTCGAGGATCGTCGGGAAGATGTCGATCGTGCCGACCAGTCCCGGGTGGAGGCCGGTCGCCGGGAACAGGTCCTTCGCCCAGGCGACGATCGGCGTGCGCATGCCCGCCTCGCGGAAACTTCCCTTGCCGCGGCGCAGCACGGCACCGTTGTCGGTCGTGTAGACGACCAGCGTGTCCGAGTCGAAGCCGTAGGCACCGAGCTTGTCCTCGACGATCCGGCGCAGCAGCTCGTCGACCCACGTGCAGCTGCCGAGGAAGCGCCGGAACGAGACCGGGCTGATCGTGAAGCGCTGCTTGCAGGCGCGCGCGGCATCGAGGTCGACGTCGTCGTACTGGTAGGGCGCCTCGCGCGGACGCTGGAACGGCTGGTGCGGAAGCCGCGGGCCGACGTAGAGCATCCACGGGACGCCGTCGTCGCGCCGCTCCTCGAGGAAGCGGTCGACGATCTGCAACTCGCCGCGGTTGAGTGCCGAGACGTCGTCCGGGCCGCGTCCGAGCTCCGTCGTGTACTTGTCGTTGTCGGTGAACGACGCGGAGAGTCCGCCGCGCGCGACCTCCCACTTGCCGATCCCGAGCGTGCGATAGCCGCGGCGGGCGAGTTCGACCGGGATCGTCGGATGGCCCGGGTACGTGAGCGTCTCGAAGCGGCGCACCGTGAGGTCGCGCCGGTTCAGGCCGGTGAAGATCGACTCCCGCGACGCCTGGCAGCGCGCCGCCGTGACGACCCCGCGGTGGAAGCCGACGCCGTCCTGCACCAGCCGGTCGAGGGTGGGCGTGCGCGGCACCGGGAGCCCCTCGAGTTCGCACGGCGGGAGCGCACGGGGATCGCGCATGAAGCCGTAGAAGGGCCAGCCCCAGTCGTCGGACACGAACAGCACGACGTTCCTCGGCCGGGTGGCGGCCCGGGCCGGTCGCGAGACGCCCGATGCGCCCGCGATCGCTGCCGTGCCGGCGGCGATCCGTCGAAGAAAGTCGCGTCGCTGCAAGATCGACCCCCGGAGGCCCGACGTCTCACCGCCCGCGTCGGGCCGTGGGCGCGAAGGCCGTTCGTCCCGATACGCCACGCCGCGGCCCCGGACAAGGGACTTTCCTCACGCGGTGCGTCCGGAGAGGCCCCCGGGCGACGGGAAGAGCGGCTCGCCCCATGCGTCGGCGAAGCAGGTCTCCCGCAGCGGCTTTCGCACGAGGCGGCCGGGGAAGGG
>JAGWVP010000268.1 GCA_018970825.1 bacterium
GTCGCGCGCGCTCTCGCCGTCGATCGTGACGAAGGGGAGGTCGCGCAGGTCCTCGCGTCCGACCAGGTCCGCCGGGCCCGGATCGGACGGCAGGCCCGCGCATTCCGCGAGGACCGCGGCCGGGAACTCGGTGCGCAGTCCGTGCTCGAGCGCGATCGTGAGGAACTGGACGTCGGGGTCCTCGGCGTCGCCGAGGACGCGCTCGAGTTCGCCGACCGCTCCCTCGCGCGGGCCCGGCCGCCGCACGAGGCGCGCCACGGCGAGCTTTCCCACGTCGAAGGCGCTCGGCTCCATGCCGCCCGCGATCTCGACGAGCGGCAGGAGGTCGCTCTGCGGGACCAGCCAGAAGCGTCGCGAGGCGGCGGGGCCCGGCCGGGGAGCGCGGCGCGCACCTCGGCCGGCCGACGCGGGCGCGTGCGGGCGGGCAGCCTCGAGCACGCCGACGATCCGGTCGATGCCGCTCTCGACCACCCCGAGCACGCGGCCGGCCGCGCGTCGCGAGACCGGATCGTGCCGCAACACCTCGACGCGCACGCGGTCGCCGTGCAGCGCTTCTCCCTCTTCGCCCTCGGGCACGAACACGTCCGCACCGAGCCGTTCGCGCGCGGCCCCCTCCGGCGCGACGAAGCCGAAGCCGCCGCGCGTGCGGGTGTAGCGGCCGACGACTTCGAGGAGGGAAGGGCCGCGGGCCCGTCCGTCGCCTCGCTCCTCGCGCCGCTCCTGCCACGGACGCCCCGACCGCGGACCGGACGGAGCCGCGGCACGCCGATCGCCGGCAGGCCCCCGGGGGGCGAAGCCCCGGGTCGCCTCGCGCCCCCGGTCGGGCCGACCGGGCCGATCGTGCCCGCCGGGAGGACGCGGCCCGTCCCGACCCGGTCGACCGGGACCCCTGTCGCGCTCGACCCGCTCGACGATCCACTGCCAGCGGGTCTTGCCGACGCGGCGGACCCGGCGATCGTCGACCTGGGCCGCGAGCGCTCCTTCGATCGCCCGGGGGTCGAAACGATCGAGCCCGAGCCGCTGCGCGATCTCGCGGACGGTGAGCGGTCGGGGCGCAACCCCCTCGAGGACCTGCCGCAGGGCCGTCGGGGAGGGAGCGTCTCGGAAAGTCGTCTTCGGCACCCTCCGAGTCCTACGCCCCGGCCCCGGTCCATGCACCCGCGCCCCGGGGCATCCCCCTGTTGACAGGGGGGCGACCGAAGCAGGATTCTCCGGCTCCCGCAGGCGCGGGAGGCGGCTTCCCCGGTGAACCGGTGCCGCGAGGACCACGACGGGAGACGCAACGATGCAGCGCGATCGCGACAACTCCTCCTCCGGGCCCGCCCGGCCACGGACCGCCGGGTTCGGCAGGCGCGAGTTCCTCCAGCGCTCCGCCCTGCTCGCGGCGGGTTTCGCCGTGCCGTCGAGCCTCGTCGCCGCGTGCGGCGACTCCGGCGGAGGCGGTGCCGTGCCCGAGTCGTTCGACCCCGCACGCCCCTGGTGGTTGCAGAACGACTTCGCCCCGGTCGAAGACGAGATGGACGCCTTCGACCTGAAGGTGCGCGGCCGCATCCCCGCGGTGCTCGACGGGCTGTACGTGCGCAACGGATCGAACCCGCAGAGGGCCGACTCCCCGCACTGGTTCTTCGGCGACGGCATGGTGCACGGCCTGCGCATCGCCGACGGTCGCGCCCTCTGGTACCGCAACCGCTGGATCAACACGCTTCTCTACGAGAAGGGCATCAGCTTCGGCGACCCGAACACGCCCCCGGTCGGCGGCGCGAACCAGAGCAACGTGAGCACGATCTGGCACGGCGGGAAGCTCCTCACCTCGGGCGAGGTCGGCTTCCCCTACGAGCTCGACCCGAGCGACCTGTCGACCAAGGGCGTCTACGACTTCGGCGGCGCGCTGAAGACGTCGTTCACCGCGCACCCGAAGATCGACCCGGTGACCGGCTCGCTCCACTTCTTCGGCTACTGGTTCTTCGACCCCTTCCTCACCTACTCGGTCGCCGACCGCAGCGGCCGCGTCGTGTCGAGCGAGGCCGTCGACGTCCGCCGGACCACGATGATGCACTCCTTCGCGATCACCGACCGCGACGCGGTCTTCTGGGAGTGCCCGGTTCTCTTCTCGCTCGAGGAGGCGATGGCGGGGGCGCTCAATCCCTTCCACTGGGACCCCTCCTACGGCACGCGGGTCGGCATCATGCCGCTCGGCGGCCGCACCTCCGACATCCGCTGGGTCGAGATCGAGAACTGCTACGTCTTCCACGAGCTGAACGCGTACCGCGACGGCAACGAGGTCGTGGTCGACGTCTGCCGGCACCCGGAGATGTTCGGGGGCGAGGGCCTCGAGGACAGCGAGGGCGACCTCCGCCGCTGGCGCATCGACACGAGCGGCAGCAGCATGAGGTTCCGCGACGAGGTGGTCACGACGGCCCCCTACGAGCTGCCGCAGCCCGACCGCCGCTTCACCGGGCGCCGTCACCGCTACGGCTGGTTCGCGACCACCCGGCCGAGCGATCACACGGTGGACTTCGGCGGGACGGGATACGTCGACTACGAGACCGGGAAGGTCTCGCTGTGGGACCCCGGCTCGAACCGGCACGCGGGCGAGCCGTTCTTCGTCCCCGGCGGCGAGGGCGAGGGCGACGGCTGGGTCCTCACGCTCGTGTACGACCACTCGAACGGGAAGAGCACGCTCGCGATCCTGCCGGCGCTCGACCCGAACGGCGGTCCGGTCGCCGAGATCGAGTTGCCCCGGCGCGTCCCCTACGGTTTCCACGGGGTCTGGATCCCGGGCGGCGGGGCGTAGCGGCGGTCGAACCCGCCGGGACGCGACGGTCCCGATCCCGGCGGGCGACGACATGGACGAAGGCGGACCGGAGATCGAAGGGCGAAAGCGACCGCGACGCCAGCGTGGGCCGGTCGCCGCGTTCTGGCGAGAGCGCATCCGGCCGATCTTCTCGCGGCGGCTCTCGCGACTCGCCTCGCTGGTCGTCCCCCACCTCTACATGGGATACATGCGGCTCGTCTGGGCGACGAGCCGGGTCGAGGGAATCGACGAGTTCGCCCGCCTTCGTCGCATCATCGAGGACCACGACGGCGCGGTCGGCGTGCTCTGGCACGAAGAGGTGATGACCGTCGCCTTCGGCTACTTCTGGGTCGGGTTTCCCGCCCAGACGCTCGCGAGCATGGGCGAGGCGGGCGACGTGATCGCGCGCATGCTCCACCTGTGCCGCTTCGTGGTGTTCCGCGGCGGCACGACGACCGGCCGGTCGCGGCGGCGCGAGGGCGTGCTCCGCGACATGATCGACCACATGCGGAGCCACCGCCGCGTGATCTACGGCATCACGGTCGACGGCTCGAAGGGGCCGGCCTACCGCATGAAGACCGGGAGCATCGTGATCGCGCGCGAGTGCGGTCGTCCGGTCATCCTCGCGCGCACCTGGTACCGTCGCTGCCTTCGACTCCCGACCTGGGACCGGATGGCGGTGCCCCTTCCCTTCAACGTGATCCGCTACTACCTGCGGGGCCCCTTCGAGGTCCCGGCGAGCGCCGCGACCGACGAAGGGCTCGAGCGCTTCACCGTCGAGATCGAGAACGAGCTCGTCGCACTCGCGGCCCGCAGCTACCGCGACATGGGGCAGCCGGTGCCCGCGAACCTCGTGCCGCGCGCACCCGGCGAGCGCGTCGCCCCCTGACGTTCCCGCGGTGGACGAGATCCACCCGCGGAGTCGCCCTCGCTTGACGCGGCGCTCACGGGCGACGTCCGTCTTCGTTGACATGGCTTGGCGCCTCTTCCTTCATGCGGGGGCCGATGGTGCCGTCCCGGGGGAAACGGGCTGCGGCCTGCGGGCTCGCGCTCGGGGTGATCGCGGCGCTCGCGACCGCGGCGGAAGCGGTCGACCTGCGCTTCCAGCCGAGCCTGCTCGGGCAGGTCAGGCGAAGCCCGTGGTCCGCGCAGACGCAGGTCCCGATGGAACTCTACGGCGACCTGGGTCTGTCCGACCTGCCGCTCGGATCCACCTTCGACACGTTCTTCCGACTCGAGGAGGACTGGTCGGACCTCTCTTCCGAGACCGACTTCTTCACCGGGGTCCTGCGCATCCCGAAAGCCGCCCCCGGTCTCGACCTTCAGCTCGGCCGCCAGATCGTCGCCGAGTCGCCCGTCGGCCTGTGGGACGCCGATTCGGGCCAGATCCGCCTCGCGGTGCCGAACACACCGCTCGCGCTCTCGGTCTTCGGAGGAGCACCGCGGACCTGGGAGCCGACGTACGGCCCCGCGACCTACTCGCAGAACGAGCAGATCTTCGGCGGCAGCGTCCGGCTCGCGAGGTTCCGAGGCGGCTCGGCGTCGATGGGCTTCCTCCAGCAGATCCGCGCCGGGCGCGAGCTCATGCAGCAGGTCACGCTCTCGGGCACGCGCTCGTTCGCGAGCCTCCCGGGGATGCCGAACCTCTACGGCAACTTCGCCTTCGACGCGGACCACCAGAACGTGGACCTCGCGCGCGCGGGCTTCCAGTCGTCGATCTGGAGCCCGCGCCTGCTCGCCAACTTCGAGAGCGGCTACTACAAGCCGCAGGACATGGGGAACACGGTCGTGACGAACCTCGACCGGCGCGAGGACCCGGTGTTCCAGATGTTTTCGGTGAGCGACCTGCTGCAGTTCCGCGGCGGCGCCCGCTACACCATCACGCCGACGGTCTCGTCCTACGCGGATCTCTCCTACCAGCGCTACGCGCAGGTCCAAGGGAGCATGGTGAACGGCTACGTCTGGAGCAGCGGCCTGCTCTGGCTGCCCGGCGGCGACGGCCTCGAGATGGTGCGCGGCGAGTACTACGGCATCGACGGGATCGGCGGCTCGGTGAACGGCGGCCGCGTCACCTACGAGAACCGCGTCTACCAGGACATCGTGTTCCGGGCGAACCTCGACATGGCCTGGTACGAGAAGTCGACGAACCAGGACGGGCTCGGCATCGCGAGCCTGCTCGGCGTCGGGTACATGTTCCTTCCCGGCGTGATCGGCGAAGTC
>JAGWVP010000269.1 GCA_018970825.1 bacterium
CAGGTCGGCTCGGAGGAAGTCTTCGTCGACCTCGCGGGACGCGGAGAGGGCATGATCTCCCGGGCGGAGATCGCCGCAGAGGGCGGCGAACTGCCGGTGCCGGGCGACGAGATCGAGGCGATCGTGGTCTCCGTCGAGCCCGAGGTCCGACTGTCGCGACGGCTCGTGGCGGGAGCGCATGCCGCCGAGGTGCTCCGGGCCGCGGCCGAGGGGGGAGTTCCCGTGCAGGGCCGGGTGGCGGGCCTGCTCAAGGGCGGCTTCGAGGTGACCGTGGCGGGGCTCCGCGCCTTCTGCCCGCTCTCGCAGATGGACCTTCACCGGGTCGACGATGCGTCGTCGTTCCTCGGCCGCACGCTCGACTTTCTCGTGACCGAGATGAGCGAGGACGGACGCCGGACGGTGGTGTCGCGCCGTCGCCTGCTCGCGGCGGAGGCGAAGCGGCTCGAAGCCGAGACGCGGAGCCGGCTCGTGCCGGGTGCGATCCTCGAGGGCACGGTGGCTTCGATCGCGCCCTTCGGTGCCTTCGTCGACCTGGGCGGCGTCCAGGGGCTGCTGCACGTCTCCGAGATCTCGCATGCGCGGGTCGATCGCCCCGAGGAGAGTCTCGGGCTCGGCGAGCGTGTCCGGGTGCAGGTCCTCAAGGTGGACGCCGGGACGGGGCGGGTCGCGCTCAGTCGACGGGCCCTCGAGGAAGACCCGTGGAAGCGGGCCGCCGAGAGCCTGCAGCCCCGGCAGGTCGTCGAGGGGCGCCTCGTCCGCGCGACGGAGTTCGGTGCGTTCGTCGAGGTCCTCCCGGGGGTCGACGGCCTCGTCCACCAGAGCGAGCTCCCGCACGGGGCGCTCTCGAAGTTGCGCGAGGCGGCCCGACGGCGGCCGATCGTCGCCGTGATCGTCCTCGAGGTCGACGCCCGGCGCAAGCGGGTGTCCCTCGCGCTCGCGCCGGAGGGCACCGCGGTCGGCGAGAAGGTGGACGCCGCGAAGGCGCGGGTCGGCGACGTGGTGACCGGCATCGTCGAGAAGATCGAGCCGTTCGGAATCGTCCTGCGACTCGCTCCGGGCCAGACCGGCGTCGTTCCCAAGCCGGAGAGCGGCGTGCCCCGGGGCGACGACCTCTCGCACGCGTTCCCCGCGGGAAGCGAGGTCGCGGCCGAGGTCACCGCGATCGAGCAGGGAGGCCGCAGACTTCGGCTGTCGGTCGCACGGGCCCAGAAGCGCGAGGAGCGCGCGGCTCTCGAGAAGCACGCGAGCGCGTCGCCCTCCGGAAGCCTCTCGACCTTCGGCGACCTCCTCCGCAGGGCGCAGGACAAGCGGCGCTGACCGCGGATTCGGTGCCCGTCCGGGGGCACCTCGGCGGACGCGCGCGTTCCGGTCGTTGACATCCGGGACGACGGAGGGTACCTCGCTCCCGAACCCTTTTAATCGGATCCTGAGAGGTCCGGAAAGGCGTGAGAATGAGTCCGACCGCCCGCGACGACGCGACCCGCGTCGTCCTCGATGCACCCCAGATCCAGCGCGCCCTCGCGCGAATCGCTCACGAGATCGTCGAGCGCAACAAGGGCGTCGAGGGGCTCGGCATCGTCGGGATCCGCTCGCGCGGCGACCTGATCGCGCGCCGCCTGCAGCACGAAATCGCCCGGCTCGAAGGCGAGAGCGTCCCGATCGGCGCGATCGACGTCACGCTCTACCGCGACGACATCTCGCGCGGCGCCGACCACCACCTGGTCCAGATCACCGAGATCCCGTGGGAAGTGGACGGGCGGACCGTGCTGCTCGTCGACGACGTGCTCTTCACCGGGCGGACGACGCGGGCGGCGCTCGACGCCCTCATGGATTTCGGCCGTCCGCGGGCGATCCAGCTCGCCGTCCTCGTCGACCGCGGTCACCGGGAACTGCCGATCCGCGCGGATTACGTCGGCAAGAATCTCCCGACCCAGCGCGCCGAGGAGGTGCTCGTGCGTCTCTCGGAGTCGGACGGGGTCGACGAGGTCGCCATCCGTCCGGCCGGGCCGCGCATCGCGGCGGTCCCGGGCCCGGGCGGGGAGTCGAAGCAGACGGCGCGCACGACGCGCGCCCGGAGGGCCTGAGCCATGCTGTTCGCTCGTCCGCACCTGCTGGGCCTCGAGGGCCTCACCGCGCCCGAGATCGACTTCCTGCTCGACTCGGCGGAGTCGTTCAAGGAGGTCTCCGAGCGCGAGATCAAGAAGGTCCCGGCGCTGCGCGGGCGGACGGTGGTGAACCTCTTCTACGAGGCCAGCACCCGCACCCGGACCTCCTTCGAGATCGCGGCGAAGCGGCTCTCCGCCGACACGATCAACCTCTCCGCCTCGGCTTCGTCCGCCGCGAAGGGGGAAACGCTGACCGACACGGCGCGCAATCTCGCCGCCATGCGGCCCGACGCGATCGTCGTCCGGCACCCGTCGTCGGGTGCACCCGACCTGCTCGCGCGCCACGTCGACTGTCCGATCATCAACGCGGGCGACGGTGCCCACGAACATCCGACCCAGGCCCTGCTCGACCTGCTGACGATCCGCGAACGCAAGGGCCGCATCGCGGGGCTGACGGTCGCCATCGTCGGCGACGTCCTGCACAGCCGGGTCGCGCGCTCGAACCTCTTCGGACTTCGGACGATGGGCGCCAAGGTTCGCTTCGTCGGTCCGCCGACGCTCGTCCCGCCCGGCTTCTCCGAGCTCGGCGCGGAGATCGTCTGGGACCTCCACGAGGGCCTGAAGGACGTCGACGTCGTGATGATGCTCCGCATCCAGCGGGAGCGCATGAACGGCCGCTATTTCTCCTCTCTCGACGAGTATTCCCGGCTCTACTGCCTCTCGGCGGACGCGGTGGCCCGGGCCCGCGAGGACGTCATCATCCTCCACCCCGGTCCGATGAACCGCGGTGTCGAGATTTCCAGCACGGTCGCCGACGGACCCTACTCGGTCATCATGGACCAGGTGACGAACGGCGTGGCGGTCCGCATGGCGGTGCTCTACGTCCTGGTGGGCCGACGCAAGGCGGAGGCGGAATCGGAGACGGTCGACTCCGAGGGGGGCGCGCCGGTCGCTCTCGCCGCGGCGTCGCCGAGGAGGGCCGCGACCGGTGAGTGAGCGCACGGTACCGTCGGCGGGTCGCTCCGAGCCGCCCCTGCTGGTCGCGGGCGGCACGCTCGTCGACCCGGTCGCCCGCCGGACACGACGGGCGGACCTCCTGGTGCGCGACGGCGTGATCGCCGCGATCGAGGCGGGAATCTCCGAGCAGCTGCCGCGGCGCGGCGCGTCGACGATCCACCGCATCGACGCGACCGGGCTGCTCGTCATGCCGGGCTTCGTCGACATCCACGTGCACCTGCGCGAGCCGGGATTCGAGTACAAGGAGACGATCGCCACCGGAACCCGGGCCGCCGTCGCCGGCGGGGTGACCAGCGTCGCCTGCATGGCGAACACGCGGCCGGTGAACGACTCCCCGGCGGTCACCCGGTTCATCCTCGAGCGCGCCCACGCGGCCGCGCTCGCCAAGGTCTTCCCGGTCGGAGCCGTGTCGCTCGGCCTCGCCGGCGAGCAGCTCGCTCCGTTCGCCGGGATGTACGACTCGGGCATCGTCGCGGTGTCCGACGACGGCATGCCGGTCATGGACGCCGAGCTCATGCGACGCGCCCTCGAGTGCGCGAAGATGTTCGGCATGCCGGTCATCGACCATGCGGAGGACCGGGCACTGGTCGCCGGAGGCGTCATGCACGAGGGCGCGGTGTCGCTCCGGCTCGGCCTGCGCGGCATCCCGGCCGCGGCGGAGGACGTCATGGTCGCGCGGGACATCGCGCTCGCGGGACTGACCGGCGGACACCTGCACGTGGCCCACATCTCGAGTGCCGGTTCCGTCCGGATGGTGCGCATGGCCAGGGCGGCGGGAATCCGGATCACGGCGGAGGTCTCTCCTCACCACTTGTGGCTCACCGACGAGGCGGTCACCGACTACCGGACCAACGCCAAGATGGCGCCGCCGCTGCGGACCGAGGACGACCGCCAGGCGCTCCTCGAGGGGCTCGCCGACGGGACGATCGATTGCATCGCCACCGATCACGCACCCCACCACAAGGACGAGAAGGACGTGGAGTTCGATTGCGCCGCGAACGGCGTGATCGGGCTCGAGACCCTGCTGCCGCTCGTCCTCCGGCTCGTCGAGCACGGCGTGCTCGACCTCCCGACGGCGATCGCGAAGATCAGCAGCGAGCCGGCCGCGATCCTGGGGCTTCCGCTCGGGACGCTGGAGGTCGGTCGGGCGGCGGATCTCGCGATCGTGGATCCGCAGAGGGAGTGGACGGTGGATCCGTCGCAGACGTTCAGCAAGAGCAAGAACACGCCTTTCGAGGGATGGAAGATGCGCGGGCGAGCGGTGTACACGATGGTCGACGGGCGGACGGTGCACGAAGAGCGGCCGGCCGGGACGCACGCGAAGGCGGGCGAGGCCGAACGCGAGGCCCGTCCATGACGACACGGGACGATCCGCGCGCGATCCTCGCTCTCGCCGACGGGACCGTCTTCCGCGGGCGAGCCTTCGGGGCGACCGGGACGGCGACCGGCGAGGTCGTCTTCAACACGTCGATGACGGGCTACCAGGAGATCCTGACCGACCCCTCCTACGAGGGGCAGATGGTCGCGATGACCTATCCCGAGATCGGCAACGTGGGCGTGAACCCGGAGGACGTCGAGTCGGACCGTCCGTGGGTGAGCGGCTTCATCGTTCGCGAACACGGGTGGGAGCCGTCGAGCTGGCGCGCGCAGCAGTCGCTCGACGACTACATGAAGCGCCACGGGATCGTCGGGATCGAGGACGTCGACACGCGGGCCCTGGTGCGCCACCTTCGCACGGCCGGGGCCCAGCAGGCGGTGCTGACGACGGAAGCGGGGGACGACGCGGCGCTGGTCGCGCGCGCTCGCTCGCTTCCGGGGCTCGAGGGCCAGGACCTCGCGAGCCGGGTTTCCACCCGGGAGC
>JAGWVP010000270.1 GCA_018970825.1 bacterium
GACTGCGATCTCGCCGAGTCCTGCGACGGGACGACGAAGGCGTGCCCGACGGACGGGTTCAAGTCGTCGGGGACGGAGTGCCGTGCGGCTTCCGGAGCGTGCGACGTCGCGGAATCGTGCAGCGGCACGACGGCCGCGTGTCCGAGCGACGGGGTGAAGAGCTCGGGAATGCAGTGCCGCGCGGCTGCGGGAGACTGCGACCAGGCGGAGAGCTGCGACGGCACGGCGAAGGCGTGTCCGACCGACGCGCTCAAGTCCTCCGGCACGCAGTGTCGCGTGGCGGCGGGCGACTGCGACCTCGCCGAGTCCTGCGACGGGACGACGGCCGCGTGTCCGACCGACGGGTTCAAGTCGTCGGGAACGGAATGTCGTGCGGCTTCGGGGGCCTGTGACGCAGCGGAGAACTGCGACGGCACGACGGCCGTATGCCCGTCCGACGGCGTGAAGTCGTCGGGAACGGAATGCCGCGCGGCTTCGGGAGCCTGCGACGTGGCGGAGAACTGCGACGGCACGGCGAAGGCGTGCCCGACCGACGCCGTGAAGGCCTCGGGCAGCGAGTGCCGTGCGTCGGCCGGAGCGTGCGACGTGGCCGAGAGCTGCGACGGGTCGTCGGCCGCGTGTCCGACGGACGTCGTCGCCGCCTCGGGGACGGAGTGCCGCGGCGCCTCGGGCGTCTGCGACCTCGCCGAGAGCTGCGACGGCTCGAGTGGTGCGTGCCCGGCGGACGCGTTCAAGTCGTCGGGAACCGAGTGCCGCGCGTCGGTCGGCGCCTGCGACCTCGCGGAGACGTGCAGCGGTTCGAGCGGCGCATGCCCGGCCGACGCCCTCGCACCGGCAGGCACGACCTGCCGCGCGGCCGCGGACGCATGCGACGCGGCGGAGACCTGCACGGGGACCGGCACGGACTGCCCGGCCGACGTGAGTGCTCCCGACGGCACCTCCTGCAGCGACGGCCTTTCCTGCACTCTCGACGACGTCTGCACGTCGGGAGTCTGCGGCGGCACGCCGTCGGGCTGCGGCGACGGAGTGGTCGCCGGGGGCTGCAACGAGACCTGCGACGACGGAAACACCGACTCGGGTGACGGCTGCAGCCCGACCTGCCAGGTCGAGCCCTGTCCGGCGACGGCGCGGCTCGACTGCATCGCCGCGGGCGAGGCGAACTTCGCCTTCAACGAAGTGCAGCCCGGCAAGGAGCGTGCGACCTTCTCCTGGGGCAAGGCCGCGACGGAGACGAACCAGTCCACGTTCGGCGACCCGGTGAACGGCAACACGTCGATGTGGATGTGCGTCTACGGGGACGACGGCGCGCTGATCCGCAGCTTCGTCGTCGACCGCGCTGGCGACACCTGCGGCGACGCCGCCTGCTGGAAGGCTCGCGGTAAGAACGGCTACGCCTACACGGACAAGGCAGGCACGGCTTCCGGCTTCCAGTCGATGTCGCTGCTGGGCGGGCTGGCGGGCCACGGGAGAGTTCGCGCCAACGCGCGCAACATCCCGCCCGACCGCACCGCGCTCGCGACCGCAGTGGTCCCGCTCCTGAAGGGCAAGACGAACCTCACGATGCAGTTCGTCGCGAAGGGGGCCTCGTGCCTGAGCGCGACCCTCGACGAGGTGAAGATCGACGACGGGTTCGTGTACCAGGCCTCGAAGCGGACCCGGTAGTCACGGATCCGGAGGGGAGCGTCCCGGGTCGGACGCTCCCCTCCGGCCCTCGTCCCGGCACGGGCCGGGACCGCGAGCCCGCGTTCGGGCGCGCGTGAAGCGACGGGGCTTGCTCTCGAGGACGAGCCCCCGCGGCAAAGACGTCTCGGCCGCACGGCGCCCCCGTGCGAGAAGGACCGACGGATCGACGATGGCTGGAAGGCGGGAAGAGCGGCGGGTCCTCCGCGGATCGGCGAGCCTCGCGCTCGCGGTCTGCACGGCGCTGCTGCCGCTGACCTTTCCCTCCGCGGCGGCCGCGGCCGACGCGGGCATCGCGGCGAAGAAGTTCGTCGTGGTCGATCGCAGCGCGAGCGGGAAGTCGTCCAAGGTGACGTTCGTCGCGCGCGACTCCGCAGCCGGCATCGACGCCGGCTCGGGCGACGACGTCGGTGCCCTCTCGGCGAGCTTCCGCATCGCCTACGAAGGAGGCGGCCCGTCCACGAGCTTCGCGATGCCGTCCGGCGCCTACGACGGCCTCCGGGGCTGGAGGGTGTCGACGGGTACGGCGACGTTCGCGCACAAGCGCGGAAGGTCCGACCCGCCCGGCGCCACTCTCGCCAAGGTGAAGAGCGCCTTCGGCATCGATTTCGGGGCGACCGGGACCGGGGACGTCCCGCTCGACTTCCTTGCCGCCGGGGCCCCGGTGGCGGGCATCACGACGACGTTCTCGATCACGGATGGCGGGGGGACGCGTCGCTACTGCACGTTCTTCGATGCCTGCGCCTACAAGGCGAGCCTCGGCGGCGCGGTGCTGACGTGCAAGGACGGCCGGGCTACGCCTTGCCCGACGCCCACGCCGGCTCCGACCCCGACTCCTACGAAGACACCCACTCCGGTTCCGACGACGACGCCGACCGCGGTTCCGACGACGACGCCGACCGCGGCTCCGACGGCGACTCCGACGGCGACGCCGACCGCGGCTCCGACGGCGACGCCGACCGCGGCTCCGACGGCGACGCCGACCGCGACTCCGACGGCGACGCCGACCGCGACTCCGACGGCGACGCCGACCGCGACTCCGACGGCGACGCCGACCGCAGCTCCGACGGCGACGCCGACCGCGGCTCCGACGGCGACACCGACCCCCGCGCCCACCCCGTCGCCCACGCCCGGCCCCTTCCAGCAGGTCACGAAGGCGGCGATGCCGACCACGCTCTACGTGATCCACTCGAACACGCTCACCTCCGCGCAGCGGTCCATGGTCGCGAGCCTCCAGGGCATCGTCTCCCGCAGCAGCGGCGAGCAGATCTACCTGCACCCCGATTTCGGCGGTTATCAGACCTGGCTTGCGGACCTGCAGGCCAACTGGGGCGTGACGCTCGTCGACGTGACCGACCCGTGGTGGCTCGTCGACCACTTCCGGTCGCGGCTCGGCGGCTACCTGTTCTACTCGGGCGCGAACGACTCGCTGAATGCGGCGACCTCGCTCGCCGGCGTCGAGGACTCGATCGTGGTCGACTCCTCGCTCGAGTCGCAGGCGATCCTGCGCGGCCTCGCGAAGCGGATCGACCTGACCGGGCGCAACGAGGCTTGGGTCGTGCAGAACCACGGCAGCCGGCTGAACCCGAAGGTGGCCTTCGAGCAGCTCGAGTCCTTCGCGGACGAGCTGCGCGACTACGCGGTCCTCTCCCGTGCGATCTTCTTCCACGACGGGAACTCGGCATTCCGGGGCACGGTGCTCGACGGCCTCGCCGACGACGGGATGGTCATGGGTTGGGGCGATGCGTCCGGGGGCGAGGAGGTCTTCGTCGGCGCGGGCTCGGACCGCGGCGTGTTCACGATCGCGGCCGACTACGCGCACGACCTCGCACCGCTCTCCGGCGTCCCGACCCAGATCCTCCAGCAGCCGAATCACGCCGTCCCGACCGCCGAGGCCGGCGTTCACTACGTTGCCTTCGTCATGACCGACGGCGACAACCTGCAGTGGGTGCTCGGGCAGTTCCAGAACGACGCCCGCTGGTTCGGCAGCCCGTACCGCGGCACCTTCGACATGGGCTACGGCATGCCGCCGGTGCTCGCGGAACTCGCCCCCTCGGTGCTCGCCTGGTACTACGCGCACGCTTCGACCGGCCCGGGGCGTGACTCCTTCGTCGTCGGCCCGTCGGGCGGCGGGTACTTCTACCCGAGCCGCTATCCCGCGGGCCTGCTGTCGGCGCACGTCGACCGGCTCGCCGACTGGATGGCGGTCGCGGACCTGGGCCTCGTACAGATCCTCGACTCGAACGCCTTCGAGCGCCGCGACCTCTGGGAGCTCTACACGGCGAAGCCGGGCATCGACGGCCTCTTCTACCTCGAGTACTCGGACTACTCCGCGGGGGCCGGGCAGGTCGTCTGGTCGAACGGCAAGCCGGTGATCGCGGCGCGCACCAAGCTCTGGGAGGGCCTCGCGAACTCCGACATCGCGTCCGTGAAGGCGACGCTGAACGGCGCGCTTCGCGACCCGACGAGCACGCTCGGCTACAGCATGGTGCCGGTCGTCGCCTGGGACGACGCGATGACCAAGACCAAGTCGGTCGTCGACGGGCTCGGCTCGAACGTCCGGGTCGTCACGCCCGAGGCGCTGGTCGCACTCATGCAGCAGAACGTGCCGCACGAGATCGCGTTCCAGCACGACTACACGACCACCGACTTCGGGTCGTCGACCCTGAATCTCATCGGCAACGCGCTCTGGATCAGCGACCCGGGCTCACTCTTCCAGCCGTGGCCGCAGCGACTGCGCCTCACGAGCAACAACGGCGGCCAGAACGGCTCGGCCTGGTCGAAGACGAAGATCGACCCGTCCAAGAGTTGGGAGACGACCTTCCGCTTCCAGATCAGCTACCCGGTGGCCGGCGGCGCCGACGGCCTCGGCTTCCACGTCCAGTCCGACGGGGCGCTGCTCAACCCGGGCTACCTCGGGAGCTTCGCGAACCCGTCGCTGTCGGTGGTGATCGACACCTGGGACAACGGCGAGGGAACCGCCGAGTCGCTCAAGGTGCGGCTGAACGGCACGCAGGTGCTGTTCAACGACCTCACCGACTTCGCGAGCGACCCGCGGCCCGGATCGTCGTCGAACACCTTCCGCATGACGCTCAACTACTCGAAGGGCACCCACTCGCTGCGCATCCGGATCTGGGACGAGGGCGGCACCGCCTATCTCGACAACACGGTCGCCGTGAACCTCGACGCGTTCGGTGCATCGTGGGCCGGCTTCTCGGCGACGACCGGCGGCTCGGCCGAGAACCACGACGTGCGCACCTGGAGGCTCGCGGCGGCCTCGGTTCCCTGAGGCACG
>JAGWVP010000271.1 GCA_018970825.1 bacterium
CCTGGACGCTCGCCTCGACGACCTGCCCGCTCGGCAGCTGGAACGGCCAGGTCGCGCGCGCGACCACGTGGACGTTCTGGTTCAGCTCGATCTGCGATCCGCCCTGTCCGTCGTAGACGCCGAAGCCGAGGATGCCGTAGTTGCCCGAGCCCTTGAGCCCGCCGTCGACCAGCTCCTTCAGGAGCTTCTGCTTCGCGACCGGGGTGAAGTAGTAGAACACGCCCAGGTCGCGCTCGTTCGGCGACACGCCCGTGTTGATCGAGACCGCGCGGTCGAGCGGGACGCGGTTCTGGCTCGACTGCATGTTCTCCCAGCCGTAGGGCACCTTCGAGAGGCCCACGCGGAAGCGATGGATCTTCGTCTTGTCGATGTAGACGTCGCCGTAGAGATCGCGCAGCTGCGCGAAATAGGTGGCGTTCGAGGTCGACGAGATCGAGCCCGCGAAGTCCGGCTGGATGTAGACGAAGAGATGATCGCTCACGTCGGCGGAGAAGATCAGGCGAGCGCGTCGGATCCCGAAGTTCTCGGCGTGTCCGTTGATGAAGCGGTCGCCGAACATCCAGGGGTCCGCCTCGTCGTGATCCCACTGGATGCTGCGGTCGAAGCGGATCTGCGTGTAACCCCGCAGCGACATCTTCTCGTACCAGGGCTTGCCCTTGTGATCCTGGGGGTGGAGCGAGTCCCAGAGGCTCTTCAGCCCGTACTGGTCGGTCCTGTGCATGCCGTCGTAGAGGCGCCCATCGGGAGCCGGCACCGCCGGATCGGAGACCTTCGTCACGCCGTCCGGTGACGCCGCGGCGGCGACCGCCCTCGGCGCGCCCTCCGCGGGTGGCGGTGGCTGGGTCGCGACCGCGGCTTCCGCGGCGGGCTTCGCCTCCTTCACCGCCGCGGCGGCCGGTTCGGCACCGGTCGACCGGCCCGGCGCCGCGGTCGCCGATTCCCTCTCGGGCGAGCGCAGCACCGACTGGCGCTGGAGCTGCTCCTTCAGGTCGCCGATCACCCGGTTCTGCTGCTCGATGAGCTTGCGCATCTCGTCGAGCTGAGACTGGACCTCGGCGGGAACCGACCCGGCCCTGCGGGCGAGCGCGTCGACCGGGACGGCGAGGGCGCTCCAGAGAGCGACGACGGAAAGAGCGACCCGGCCGGGCAGACGACGGGGAAG
The DNA here is from genome assembly GCA_018970825.1 of bacterium. GTDB lineage: Bacteria > Desulfobacterota > Binatia > UBA12015 > UBA12015 > REEB422. The sequence goes on from JAGWVP010000271.1 coordinate 1,163, forward strand.
GCCTCGGTTGGTCGGCGCAGGTGTCGTGTCCATCGTCGCTCCTCCGGCGCGGGGCGCCCGTACGAGGCTCTACGCTCCGGGGGTACTCGCCCGATGTGACAGGTCCGTGACAGGAACCGGCGGATTCCGAGAAATGCGCCGTGCGGGCAAGGCTCCGCCCGACGAGCCGAGGGCCGCAGCCGGCAAGGGAGGGGCGCACCTCGACGGCCCCCTGCCAGGCCGGGTCGCTTCGGGACGAGGGCTGGCCGAGTGACGAAGCCGCGACAGGCGCCGGCGAGTCCCGGCCCGAAGGCCTTCAGGGCTCGAGGGCGAGCGGTGCCATCGGGTCGGCCATCTGCGACTCGGCGAACCCGGCGGCGGCCGCGAACGGCGAGGCGTCGGCCGTCGGGTCGAGGGACTGGAGGATCGGCTCGAGGAACCGGTCGTCCTCCCAGGTCGCCGGGCCCAGCGTCGAGAGGTAATTCGATCCGACGCGGATCGGGTCGCCGTTGCCGAGCCTCGTGTAGAGTCCGTTGCGGACCACGACGAGGTCGAGCTCCGGGAAGACGTAGATGTTCTGCGTGTGGAGCCCGCGCGCGACGAAGGCACGGACCTGCTTGCCGCCGACGGTGGCCGAGAGGTCGGTCCACCACTGCAGGGCGTAGAAGGGCGAGGCCTCCTGGGGCGTCGTCGCCTCCTCGACCCAGGACTCGCTCACGACCTGGCGGTCCCGCCAGCGGCCGCCTCGGCCGAACAGCAGCCCGAAACGGGCGAAGTCGCGCGACGTCGCGTCGACGCAGCAATAGGTCATCGTGTGGTTCGAGCCGTCGACCCACCAGTCCGCGTTCATCCCGATCGGACCGAACAGGTTCTCCCGGGCGAACTCCCCGGTCGTGCGGCCGGTCACGCTCTGGATCACGCCCGACATGAGCATCGAGTCGGCACTGGAGTAGTTCCAGAAGGTACCGGGCTCGCGCGCGAGCGGCCTCGAAATCGCGGCTCCGAGCTGGTCGAGCTCGACCGCGTGGAAGTAGGCGTCGTCGAGCGCCTCGTTCCAGCGCAGCCCCGAGCGCATCTGCAGGAGGTCGCGCAGGCGGATGTCGCCGCGCGGGTCACCCGACCAGTCGGGGTAGAAACGCGAGAGCGGCTCGTCGAGACCGGAGATCAGTCCCTGGTCGATCGCGATGCCGATCATCGTGCTGCCGAAGCTCTTGCCCATCGACCACGAGGTGCCGAGCGACGAGGCGTCGCGGTTCGGTGCGTACCACTCGGCGACGATCGCGCCGTCCTTCACGACGACCACGCCCTGGGTGTTGCGCTCGGGCTGGAAGGCGTAGTCGCGCGCGGCCTCGAGCCGGGAGGCGTCCATGCCGACGGAGGTGGGCTCGACGACCTCCCAGTCGGCCCCGGGCCAGCGCAGGGTCGAGCCGCCGGGGAGGTTCGAGGAGCCGTCGCCGCAGGCGCCGATCGCGACCGCGAGAAGGAGGAGGCCGAGGGCCGAGGGGATTCGGTTCATGTCTCGGAGCGTAGAACGAACCCCCGGGGGATGGCGAGAGGCTTCGTCGACCAGGGTCGCGGATCGAGAGCAGCGGATCGCGGTCCGCCTCGGGGCGGTCGCAGGGTCGAGATCGCCTCGTCGAGGCAGTCCGGTCAGCCCCTCGCCGGAAGGTCCCGCGCCGCGACCCAGTTGCCGTGGAAGCCGAACGGGATCCGCTCGGGCAGGGTCACGCGCGCGACGTAACCGCGGCCGAAATCCGCGGCGTCGAGCAGGACGAGCTCGGTCCGTCCCGCCCCGACGTCGTGCACGAAGGTGACGAGCCACCCGTCGTCCTCGGCTCGCCCGTCGTCGCGCGGGACGAACACCGGCTCGCCGGCCGCGCGGTGCGGCCCGTGGTCGAAGACCGCTCGCGCCCCCGTGTCGAGGTCGTGCTTGAGCGTCGGCCAGCCGGCCCCCGGATCCATGCTCGGGCTCGAGCAGTAGCCGTACCGGTGGCGTCCCGCGACCAGCGACTCGCGCACGCGCGGAAACTCGTTCGGCCGGTCGTCGACCACGGTCGAACGCAGGGTTCGGGCCACGGGGTCGACGACCCAGCGCTCGAGGCGTGCGAGGCCGTCGCCGAGTGGGCCGCGCAGGTCGCCCGCGAACATGCTGGGGTAGACGCAGAGGTCGATCACGACCGAGCCGTCGTCTCGGTCGTAGGAATTGAGCGGGTGAAAGCAGTAGCCGACCGGCGCATCGACCCAGGCGATCGCGGACGCGTCCGCCTCTCGCGGCAGGAGGCCGAGGCGGTTCCCGTAGTCGGGGTTCCAGCGGAAGGGGAATCGCCCGGACATCGCGAGCTCGAAGTCGACCGTGACGGGCTGGTCGTAGATCACGGCGAATCGCCTCGTGAGCGACATGTCGTGCAGCATCGTCATGCCCTTCGTCGGCACGTCGACGGTCCGCCGCACGCGGCCGTCGCGGCCGACGACGACGTACTGCACGTGGTCGAGCCATTCCGCCCAGGCGTAGGCGACGGCGTGGAGCTCGCCGCTCTCGGGATCGAGCTTCGGGTGCGCGGTGAAGGCGCCCGGCAGCGTGCCGAAGAAGTCGTTGCGGCCGACGGTCTCGAGTTCGCCGTCGAGCTCGACCGGGCACCCGCCCGCCTCGACGATCGCCCAGAGGCGTCCCGCGAATCCGATCGCGTTCGTGTTCGGGCCGGTGGGCGAGCCGTTCCAGTTCGGACCGGGGACGTCGTCCGCGCCGCGGTGGTTCGCGAGCCGTCGGCTGCCGACCCACCGGCTGCGGTACCACTCCGCGCGACCACCCCGGAGCCGCACGCCGTGCACCATGCCGTCGCCGAGGAACCAGTGGTGGTTCGCCGGATCGACCGGCGGGATCGGGTCGGGGCCGTTGCGCAGGTAGAGGCCGTCGATTTCCGCCGGAAGCTCGCCCGTCACGGGAAGGTCGACGGCGGTGGTCTCGTGGCCGACCGGGGCGAAGTTCTCCTCGAGGTAGGGGTTCGAAGCCATGGGTTCGATCCTCCCCCGAGAGGGGGGACGCCGCAACGGGAGACGAGGACGGAGGAACGCAACCGCTTGAGGCCGCGACCCGAAGCGTCGTAACCGCATCGGCGATGCCGGCTCCCGACTGCCCCTTCTGCTCCGCGGACGGCGCGCGCGTCTTCCACCGGGGCGATCTCGTGCTCGGGCTCTGGGACGGCTTCCCGGTCTCGCCCGGACACGCGCTGCTCGTGCCGAGGCGACACGTGCCGACCTGGTTCGACGCGAGCCCAGCCGAGGTGGCGGAACTCGCCGCCACCGTCGGGATCGCGCGCGAGGCGGTCGAGGCCCGGATCTCCCGGGGCGAGTTGCGGGCGGACGGAGCGGGCTCCGCCATCGTGCGTCCGCCCGACGGCTGGAACGTCGGCGTGAACGTCGGTGCCGCCGGCGGGCAGACCGTCTTCCACCTCCACGTCCACGTGATCCCGCGCTGGACGGGCGACGTCCCCGATCCCCGCGGCGGCGTGCGCGGCGTGATTCCCTCGAAGCGTGACTACAGGGAGTGAGCGGCCCGAGGATCTTCTCCGCTTCGCGGAGAAGATCGTGGCGGTCCTCGACCGGGGGAGCTTCGTCTCGACGTACAAGCACGCGGTCCTGCTCGCGCTGATGGACCTGTGCCTGGAGCACGGGGGACGACACGGCGAGCCGCCCTCGGCGATCTCGACGGCACAGGTCGCACGCAAGGTCACGGAGCTCTACTGGCCGCAGGCCCGGCCCTTCTCGTTCGCCGGAGAGCCCGCGCGCGTGCTGCGCCAGAGCTCCGGGCCGC
>JAGWVP010000272.1 GCA_018970825.1 bacterium
CGGCTCGTCGAGGAGCTCGGTCACGGTCGCACCGCAGGAAACGCCCTCCGGGAGTGCCGGCCCGGGACAATCCGATCGAATCGAGTTGACGGTCCGCGTCGCGAGGCGCTTGATCTTCGTCCTGAAGCCCGCGTCGAGCATGCACTCGTCGAGCGCGAGGTCGAGCGTGCCCGCGTTGATCGCGTCCATGCAGCTCTCGAGCATCTGCAGGCGAGTGAAGACGTAGTTGCGCCCCGCCGAGACGATCGTCCCCCGGCAGCGCCGCCCGATCGGGTCGAGCAGGTCGTCGCCGCGCTCGTCGTTCCATTCGACGACCGTGAAGGCCGGGGCCTCGACGTCGTCGGCCGTCGCACCGGCGGCCGCGAGATTGCCGCTCCCGGCGTCCGCGATCCCGAGCACGGGAACGGAGTCGGTGACGGCGTCCGGGGGAAGCCCGTCGATGCCGCGCTGCCAGCGCACGACCCCGGTCTTGCCGTCGAGGCCCGTCAGCTCGAACCGAAAGCCCTCCGCGGGGGCCGCGGCGAGGCAGCCGCCGACGACGGGATTGCCCGAGGCGCCGACGAAGAACGCGCTCGCCCCGCAGGCTTCGCCCGAGCCCGACGCGACGGTCCGGCTCCAAACGGTTGCGCCGTTGGAGGCCGACAGGCGCGATACCTGGGTTCCGAGCACCGGGCCCGGCAGGTTCAGCCCCACCGCGAGGTCGGCCTCGGAAGCCGCCGCGAGCGAGACCGCCCCTCCCGATCCGAGACCGGCCCTCCACCGCTGCGTCCCGTCGAGACGCGAGAGCAGGACGGCTGCCGCGGGCGCATCGAGGTCGGCCCGCCCCGCGACCGCGATTTCGTCGTCGCTCGCGACGGCGAGGCGGAGATCCTCGGCGCGCAGACCGGGGTAGGCGCCCCACAGGACGTCGCCGCTCGCGCGGTCGAGCTTCAGCACCTTCACGGGGTCCTGTGGGCCGGGTGCTCCGGCCGAGGGACCCGCGGCCTTCTCCGCCGCAGCGATCAGCACGTCGCCCTTGGAGTCGACCGCGAGCGCGACCGCGATGCGACGGCCGAGATTCTTCCTCCACACGATCGCGCCGTTCGATGCCGCGAGCCGGTAGACCATCGTGCGGATCTTGTCCGAGCCGACGCTCGTGCGCCCGATCGCGAGCACCGCGTCGCCGTTCAGCGCGCGGCCGAAGGCGACCGGACGGCCGGGGAAGACGAGCGAGCGCGGCACGCGGTAGCGCCAGATCTCGTTGCCGGTCGCGTCGTCGAGCTTGACCACGCCGGCTCCGTCCTTGTCGCCGATCCGTCCCCCGGCGAGGATGTCCCCGGCCGCGTCGAGCTGGACGCCCGTCGCCGAGCCCGGTGCGACGTCCTTGCGCCAGAGGAGCGACCCGTCGAGCGGATCGAACGCGGCGACCGAGAAGGTCGTCTCCTCCACACCGGCCATCTCTCCGGCGGCGACGACGCGGCCGTTCGTTGCCACGGCGACGGACCGTGCACGGCCGACCCCCGGCAGCGAGGTGCGCCAGGCCCCGGCGACGCCAGGGACGAGCGCCAGCGCCCCGCACAGCAGGAGCGCCACCCGACCGCGTGACCTCGACTCGAAATGCATCGACCGATCGTCCTCGAAGACCCGAACGGGCCCGATTCTATCGTGGGGGCGCTGACTTCTCACGGGCGAGGCCCGCTTCCGCACGGGTCCCCCGGGCCGGCCGCCCCGACGCCGGACCGGCCGCCACCACAACCGGGTTGCACGCCGCGGTCAATAGGGGATCCTCCCGGAATGAGGTTCGTCGCGGAGAGCGTCATCCGGGCCCCGGCCGAGCGGGTCTTCGCCTTCCACGAGCGCCCCGACGCCTTCGCCCTGCTCCAGCCCCCCTGGGGCAGAAGCGTGATCGTGCAGCCCCCGTCTTCCCTCGCGATCGGGACCCGGGTCATCCTGCGAACCGGGTTCGGCCCGTTTCTCCAGACGATCGAGGCCGAGCACGTGGCCTACGAGCCGGGCCGGATGTTCGCCGATCGCATGGTGAGGGGCCCGTTTGCCTCCTGGCTCCACAAGCACGTGGTGACCCCTCGGGGCCCGAACGAGAGCCTGCTCACCGACGACATCGAGTACGAGCTGCCGCTCGGCGCGCTCGGACGCATCTTCGGCGATGCACTCGCCCGGGCCGGCCTGAGGAAGCTGTTCGACTACCGGCACGAAGTCACCCGGCGGGAGTGCGAGCAGGCCTGAGCCGACCGGAGCCGGGGCGGAGACCGGTTCGCGTCGACGGCGGGACCTCCCGGGGCTCGACCACAGGCCGGCTCCGTCCCCCGAGAGTCGGTTTCCCGCGACGAACGGGATAACGGCCCTTCGATGGAACAGCGCATCCGGGATTTCCTCTCCTCCGCCTCCGATTTCGTCTGGGGCTGGCCGCTCATCCTGCTGCTCTTCGGGACGCACCTGTTCCTCACCGTCCGGCTCGGCTTCATGCAGCGCTACATCGGGCGCGCGATCCGGATCTCCCTCTCGCGCGAGTCCGAGGGCGAAGGCGACATCTCGCAGTTCGGTGCACTCATGACCGCGCTCGCGGCGACGATCGGCACCGGCAACATCTACGGCGTGTCGGGGGCGGTGCTCCTCGGCGGACCGGGCGCCGTCCTCTGGATGTGGCTCACCGGCGTCTTCGGCATCGCGACCAAGTACGCCGAGGCGGTGCTCGCGGTGAAGTACCGCATCGTCAACGAGGAAGGCCAGATGGCCGGCGGGCCCATGTACACGCTCGACCGAGGTCTCGGCCTGCGCTGGCTCGGCGTGCTGTTCGCGATCTTCACGGCACTCGCGGCCTTCGGCATCGGCAACATGGCGCAGGCGAACGCGATCACCGAGATGGTCACGACCCGGTACCCGGAAGTGCCCAAGCTCGCGATCGCGATCGCGCTCACGGTCGGCACGGCCGCGGTGATCCTGGGCGGCATCAAGTCGATGAGCTTCGACGCGCACCGCGGGTTGCAGCGAGTTGCGCCACGCGTTGCGCCGCGGTTCCTTCCCGCATGGCCGCGTTTCGCTCGATGCCGCGCGCACGACCCTGAGCGCTCGCGGACGCGGCACACGTCCTGCTCAGCCCCCCGTCCGGTCGACCGCCATCTCGGCGGTCCCGGTAGGAGGTGCCGATGTCGAGGATGGACATGGGGTCGGGCGAGGCGCGGGCACGCGCGTCGTCGTGTCGGAAGGGCCGGGTCGCCGCCGCGTTCGTCCTTGCTGCGAGCGCTTTCGCGGCAGCGGGCGGGAGCGACGCCCAGGCCCGGGTGGCGGCAGATCCGGGGAGCCGGATGCTGCGGCCGCGGCCCGGGAAGGTGATCGAGGTCGCGACGCCGACCGACGGGCCGGTGCTGCCGGGCGTGGCGGCGGCCGCGGCGATCGTCGCGGGCCCTCTGCCGGCAGACGTCGACGAGCTCGCGCGAGGCAAGCGAGAGGCCGTCGCGTTCGTCGACACCGGGGAGGCCGACGCGGGGGCGGTCGACCCGATCGGGGAGGCGGCGCGAGCCGACCTGACGCGGAGCGAAACGCCCCCGCAGGACGAGATCGGTGCGCCGCTGCGCGGCATCGACCCGGCGGCGGTCGGCGTCGCCCCCGGCCTCTCGCCCGCGCCGACGATCGCGCCGTCGTGGCAGGGCGTCGAGCAGGCCGGCCGCGCGCCTTCGGACTCGACCGGCGCGGTCGGCACGACCCGCTACGTCGAGGTCGTGAACGCGCGGGTCGGCGTCTACGACCGCACCGGGCGATCGCTCGCGAGCGCGAGCCTCGGCTCGTGGTGGAACGTCGGGAGCGCCGCGGCCTTCGATCCCCAGGTGATCTGGGACCCCGACACCGAGCGCTTCTTCTACGCGGGCGACGCGGTCTACGGACCGTCGGACAACCGGATCGCGTTCGGCTGGAGCACCTCGGCGTCGCCGGCTCTCGGGACGGGCGATTGGTGCCGGTACACGTTCCGCTACGGCGCGGAGTTCCCCGACTACCCGAAGCTCGGCGACTCGGCCGACTTCCTCTTGATCGGCGTGAACGTGTTCGCCGGCGACTCGTTTCGCGGCGCCGACGTGGTCGCGATCGGCAAGCCCGCGGCAGGGCCCGGATGTCCGACGCTCTCGAGCCTGAAGATCGCGGTCGGGAAGAACCTGTCGGTCGCGGGCGCGCGGCAGTTCACGCCCGTCCCGGCGAACCAGACCGACGGCGGGCCCAACGGCTGGGTGGTGACGACTCCCGCTTCAGGCACCTCCCGGGCCTCGCTCGGCATCTTCCGCGTGACGAAGTCGAGCACCGGCCTGCCCTCGATCCAGACCTCCGGCACCTCGCTCGCGGTGCCCTCCTTCTCGCTGCCGCGCAACGCCCCGCAGTCGGGAACACGCCACCTGCTCGACAGCGGTGACGCACGTCTCACCCAGGCCGTCTCCGCGAAGGATCCGCTGCGCGGCGGCAAGCTCGGTCTCTGGACGCAGCACACGGTGCTCGGCGGCGCGGGTGCGGCCGTGCGCTGGTACGAGATCGACCCCGCGGGCCGCACGCTGCTCCAGAGCGGGACGGTCGCTCCTCGCGGCCTCTACGCGTTCAACGGCGCGATCTCGCCCGACCGCGTCTCGCGAGGGGCGACGGGCGCCTTCGGCCAGAACATGGTGCTCGGCTTCAATACGTCCTCGTCCACGACCTTCCCGTCGATCGCGATGGTGTCGAAGCGCGGCGACGACGCCGTGTCCGCCCCGGTGGTGGTCCGCACCTCGCCCGGGCCGGTCGTCGACTTCAGCTGCGCCCCGGGTGGCGGCCTGTGCCGGTGGGGCGACTACGCGGCGGCGACGCCCGACCCGGCCGCTTCCGCCGCAGACGCGGTGGGGCGCGTGTGGTCGACGAACGCCTGGACGCGCGACGGGCGGGTGACCGGCGAGAACGGAACGTCCTGGATGACCTGGAACTGGGGAGCGCGG
>JAGWVP010000273.1 GCA_018970825.1 bacterium
CGATCGCGACCGACGGTGCGCTGGGCGACCCCGAGGGTCGCTTCCCGCGGGGCGACTACCGCGAGCGGCGCCGACGGGAGGCGCGCGCGGCCGCGGCCGACCTGGGCGCGCCCGAGCCCGCGTTCTGGGACCTCCCCGACGGCGGGCTGCGCGACCTGCTCGGACCCAGCGGCGGCACGGGCGACCTCCATGCGCTCGTGCGCGCGGCGATCGAGCGGACCTCGGCCGGGATCGTCTACGCTCCGCCCCGGATCGACACCCATCCCGACCACCACGCGCTCGGGCTCGCCGTCGAGGAAGTCCTCGCTTCGTTCGGCCCGGGAGGGCCGCGGGCCTTCGCCTACGACGTCTGGGTGCCCGTGCACGCGACGATGGTGCTCGACGTGAGTGCCGCCTGGGCCCGCAAGGAGCGTGCGATCGCCCGTTACGAGAGCCAGCTCGCCTACGTCGACTACCTGCGGGTCGTGCGCGGACTCGGCGCGGCGCGCACGATCTACCTGCCCGGGGCCGCCTGGGTCGAGGCGTTCGCCGAGATCCCGCGGCGGCCTCGCGGCGCCCGGGACGCGGGAACTTCGAGGCTTTGACAACGCTGCGCGAGGGGGCTTAGGGGGATTTTTCCGGCGCGATCCGACCCGTCGCGGAGTCCGCCGCGAGTCGGTCGCGGAGAGAATCCCCCGCATGAACCCGGGCAGTCCCGTCCACGCCATCCCCGACATGTTCTCGCCCGTCTCCGCCCCGGCGGAGGCGATCCGGCAACTGTGGTGGCTGCTCGGCGGAATCTCGGGCGCGATCCTGCTGATCGTCGGCGGGGTCGTCTGGTGGTGCGCGACCCGGTTCCGCGCCCTTCCCGGGGAGGACCGCGAACCGCCGCAGGTCTACGGCAGCAACCAGATCGAGTTCGCGTGGACGATCGTCCCGGTCCTGATCGTGTTCGTCCTCTTCCTCGCCACGGCGCGCACGATCTACGACGTGCAGGCGATGGCCCCGCCCGCCGATGCGCTCGAGGTGACGCTCGTGGGTCACCAGTGGTGGTGGGAGATCCGGTATCCCGGGCTCGGCGTCGTGACCGCGAACGAACTCCACGTGCCCGCGAGCGTGCCGGGGGCGAAGCGCCCGACCTTCCTCACGCTCGAATCGGCCGACGTGATCCACAGTTTCTGGGTGCCGCAGCTCGCCGGCAAGACCGACGTCGTGCCCGCGCGCAGGAACCGAACCTGGGTGGAGCCGACGGAGACCGGCACCTTCCTCGGCCAGTGCGCCGAGTTCTGCGGCACGCAGCACGCCAACATGCTGCTGCGGGTCGTCGTCGACTCGCCGGGGGACTTCGCGGCCTGGGTCGAGGCGCAGAAGCGCCCGGCCGTCGCGGACCCGCTCGTCGCGGCGGGTCGGGCCGTGTTCGAGTCGACCTCCTGCGTGAACTGCCACACCGTCGCCGGCACGGGCGCGAAGGGCACCTTCGGCCCCGACCTGACGCACCTCATGTCGCGCACGACGATCGCTTCGGGCGCGGCCGACAACGTGCACGCTCAGCTCCGCGCCTGGATCGTGGACCCCCACGCGATCAAGCCGGGCGCCCTCATGCCGGCCATGAAGCTGCCGGACGACCAGGTGGATGCCGTCACGGCCTACCTGTCGACGCTGCGCTAGGAGGCGGGGAGCATGGCGGTCCTGGATCGGAGCCTCGCGTCGTCGTCCCCGGGCGAGGCGGTGCGCCTGCCGGTCGCGTCCCGGCTCCACGACTGGGTGGTCACGGCCGACCACAAGAAGCTCGGGCTCATGTACATCGCCTCGGGCCTGGTCTTCTTCCTCGTCGCCGGCGTCATGGCGAGCATGATGCGCATCCAGCTCGCCTTCCCGCAGAACGACTTCCTCGGTCCGAACACCTTCAACCGGCTCATGACGATGCACGGCACGACGATGGTGTTCTTCGTCGGCATGCCGATGTTCTTCGGGTTCGCGAACTACCTCGTGCCCCTCCAGATCGGCGCGCGCGACCTCGCCTTCCCGCGGCTCAACGCCTTCGGGTTCTGGATGTTCCTGTTCGGCGGCCTCCTGCTCTACTTCAGCGCGATCGGGAGCGAGGGGCTCTACGGTGCGGGCAGCACGCCCGACGTGGGATGGTTCGCCTACGCGCCGCTCACGTCCCGCACCTTCTCTCGCGGCAACGCGACCGACTACTGGATCCTCGGCATCCTGCTGAGCAGCGTCGGCAGCACGGCGACCGCGATCAACCTGGTCACGACGGTCGCGACCATGCGCTGCCCGGGCATGACGCTCCGCCGCATGCCGCTCTTCGTGTGGATCCTCTGGGTCGACGCGATCCTGGTCCTGTTCGTGCTCTCGCCGCTCACCGCCGCGCAGGTCATGCTGCTGTTCGACCGCTTCCTCGGCGCGCACTTCTTCGACACCCAGGCGGGCGGCTCCGCGGTGCTCTGGCAGCACTTCTTCTGGTTCTTCGGCCACCCCGAGGTCTACGTCCTGATCCTGCCGGCCTTCGCGATCGCGTCGGAAGTCATCCCGGTGTTCTCGCGCAAGCCGCTGTTCGGCTACCCGATCATGGTGGCGGCGACGATCTGCATCGGCATGATCAGCATGAGCGTGTGGGTGCACCACATGTTCGTCGTCGGCCTCGAACCCGGTGCGAACACCTTCTTCGCCGCCTCGACGATGGCGATCGCGGTTCCGACCGGCATCAAGATCTTCAACTGGCTCGGCACGATGTGGGGCGGCCGCATCCGCTTCCGGGTCCCGATGCTCTGGTGCACGGCGTTCCTGGTCGAGTTCGTGCTCGCGGGGCTGACCGGCGTCATCCTCGCGACGGTGCCGATCGACTGGCAGCTCTCCGACTCGTACTTCGTGGTCGCGCACTTCCACTTCGTGCTGATCGGCGGGCTGCTCTTCAACATCTTCGCCGCGATCTACTACTGGTTCCCGAAGGCGACCGGCCGGATGCTCGACGAGGGTCTCGGCCGCAAGCACTTCTTCTGGTTCGTGCTCGGCTTCAACCTGACGTTCCTGCCGATGCACGTTCCCGGACTGCTCGGGATGCCGCGCCGGATCTACACCTACATGCCCGGACGCGGCTGGGACGCGTGGAACCTCGTCGTCACGGCCGGCGTCGCCGTCCAGGCGGTCGGCATCCTCTTCTTCCTCTGGAACGTGATCTCGTCGCTGCGCGGCGGCGAGCCCGCCGGCGACGACCCGTGGGACGCCTGGACGCTCGAGTGGGCGACCACCTCGCCTCCGCCGGAGTACAATTTCGAGGAGATCCCGACGGTGCGCAGCCGGCGTCCGCTCTGGGACCTGAAGCATCCCGAAGACCCGGACTGGAGGTGGGAATGAGCACCGCGGCCGCCACCGGGCCCGGCGTGCCCGAGAACATGAGGGGCCGCATCGGCATGGCGAGCCTGATCGTCGCCGAGATCTCGTTCTTCGCCGTCTTCATCGTCGCCTACCTGTTCTACCTCGGGAAGAGCACGACCGGCCCCCAGCCGGGCGAAGTCCTGAAGACTCCGATCGCGGCGACGATCTGCCTGCTCGCGAGCAGCGTGACGATCGCGATCGCCCTGCGCGCGCTGCGCGCCGGAAGCCTCGGCGGGTTCCGCGCCTGGTGGCTCGCGACGATCCTGCTCGGCGCCGGTTTCCTCTTCGCGACTGCCCTCGAGTGGCACGAGCTGATCCACGAGCGCGGCCTCACGATCGCGACGAACCTCTTCGGCACGACCTTCTACTCGTTGGTCGGGTTCCACGCGCTGCACGTGACGCTCGGTCTCTGCATGCTCGCCTTCGTGCTCGCGGCGTCGCTCCGGGGGCGACTGCAGCCGGCCGACGCCGAGCGGACCGAGATCCTGTCCTGGTACTGGCACTTCGTCGACGCCGTGTGGGTCGCGGTGTTCTCCGTCGTCTACCTGACGGCGCGCTGAGGAGACGACGATGTCCGCCCCACGCGACGACGGCAGCGAGTCGATCCGGATGCCGGCCCCGACGGCCTGGCCGATGCTGCTCGCCGCGGGCATCTGCCTCGGCTTCGCCGGGCTCGTGACGAACGCGATCGTGACGGTGACGGGGGCCGGGCTCGCGGTGATCGCGGCACGGGGCTGGATCCGCGAGGTCCTCCCGGTGCAGCACCTCGAGGAGGTCGAGCTGCGGCCGGCCGCCCTGCGGGCGAGGGACGTCCTCCCGTCGACCGCGCGGGTCGACCACCTCGAGGTCGGCCGGGACGGACACCGCATGCGCCTGCCGATCGAGATCCACCCCTGGACGGCCGGTCTCGGGGGCGGGCTGATCGGCGCCTTGGTGATGGCGCTCGTCGCCGCCGCGATCGGCGTCGCGACGCACGGCAGCCCGTGGTACCCGATCAACCTGCTCGCCGCGACGGTGATGCCCTCGCTCTCCGGGGCCGGGACCGCGACTCTGGAGGCCTTCGATCCCACCGCGTTCGGGCTCGCGAGCGTGATCCACCTGCTCGCCTCGCTGCTCGTCGGCGCACTCTACGGGCTGATCCTGCCGCTGGTGCCGCGGCACCACGTGCTGGTCGGCGGGCTGGTCGCCCCGCTCTTCTGGACGGGCCTCCTGTGGGCCGTGCTCGGCGTGCTGAACCCTGCGCTGAACGGACGCATCGAGTGGCCGTGGTTCGTCCTCTCGCAGGTCGCCTTCGGACTCGCCGTCGGCTGGTTCGTCTCCCGCAGGGAGAAGATCGCGACGCTGCAGGACGTCCCGCTGGCCGCGCGAGCCGGCATCGAGGCCGCGGGGCTCGGCCCGGGCAGGGACGAAGCGTGACGACTCGCCCGGCATCCTCCCTTCTCGCCCGCGCGGTCGCCGCCGCGATCGCCTGCGCCGCGCTCGCCGGCTGCGACTCGCTGCCCGGCAAGCCCCGCGAGGCCGACCGGCCGCTTCGGCCGTCGGAGGTGACCGACTTCGCCGAGCTCTGGGGCAC
>JAGWVP010000274.1 GCA_018970825.1 bacterium
TGGAGGACGGCGATGCGGCCGTGATCCGCCATCCGGTGGGTCGACCCGTAGCCGACCCCGTGCCCCGCGGGGATCTCCTTCACCTGGAGGACCGTCGCGCGGAGCTGCATGACCGGTCGGAGCCGGATCCGGTCGGCGAGAGCGGGCGACGGGAGCGCTCCGTAGAGGACGAGCCCGGGGCGCACCATGTCGAAGTGCGTCCTCGCATCCGCGACGAGTCCGCCCGAGTTCGCGAGGTGCCGCAGCGGCGGTCGCAGCCCGCGGTCGGCCATCGCCGCCACCGCGCGCTCGAACTCCGCGATCTGGCGCTCGACGCTCGGATCTCCCGGGGTCTCCCCCGAGGCGAGGTGCGACAGGACGCCCTCGACCTCGAACTGGGCCGCGGAGACCGCCCCGCAGATCGCGTCGAGGTCGCCCGGCATGGCGCCCACGCGGCCGAGCCCGGTGTCGATCTTCACGTGGACCCGGAGCCTGCGGCCCGCGGGGACCGCGGCGGCGAGTTCTCCGATCGCGCGCGCGTCCCATGCGACGACGGAGAGCCCGAGATCGACGGCGACGGCCGCCTCGGCCGGGCTCACCCCGCCGAGCACGAGGATCGGCGCCGCGATGTCGCCGCGCCTGAGCTCCCGCGCCTCGTGGAGCGACGCGACGGCGAGCATCTGGACGCCCTCGGCGAGCAGGCGGCGGGACACCGCGACGGAGCCGTGCCCGTAGGCGTCGGCCTTCACGACCGCGCAGGTGCGGACGCGCGGCCCGACGATGCGCTGAACCTCGCGCAGGTTGTGGGCCAGGGCGTCGAGATCGATCGCGCAAACGCCCCGCCCCTGCATCCCCGATGTTCCTCTCGCGTCGTCGTCGACCTTGCGGGCGCTACCAGAACGCGTCCCGGGTTGTAAAGGAAGGAGGCCGCGTCTATCGTCCAAGCGACGCGGCCGGCCCGCGCGCCCCTGAACGATGGAGATCCGGCTGAACGGGGAGACGCGAGCGGTGGAGGACGGCCTCTCGGTCGCGGATCTCGTTGCGAGCCTCGGTCTCGGCGGCCGCCGCGTCGCGGTCGAGCTCAACCGGGAGATCCTGGCCCGGGAGGACTACCCGGCGACGCGGCTCTCGGCGGGCGACGTCGTCGAGGTCGTGCAGTTCGTCGGCGGCGGCTGAGGCGCCGCGGCGAGGAGGCGGGTCTCGCGACCCGGAAGAGCATGGACGGCGAGGACGACTTCGAACTCGGCGGGCGGCGCTATCGCTCCCGCCTCATCGTCGGCACCGGCAAGTACGCGGACTTTGCCGAGACCCGGCGCGCGATCGACGCGAGCGGCGCCGAGATCGTGACGGTGGCGGTGCGCCGCGTGAACGTCACCGACCCGGGCCGCGAGAACCTGCTCGACCACGTTCCGCCCGAGATCTTCACGATCCTGCCGAACACGGCGGGCTGCTACACGGCCGAGGAAGCCATCCGCACGGCGCGGCTCGCGCGGGAGGCGGGCGTCGGCAACCTGGTGAAGATCGAGGTCATCGGGGACGAGAAGACGCTCTTCCCCGACGTCCCGGCGACGATCGAGGCCTCGCGCGTCCTCGTGAAGGAGGGCTTCCTCGTCCTGCCCTACGTGACCGACGACCCGGTCGCGTGCCGTCGTCTCGAGGACGTCGGCTGTGCCGCGGTCATGCCGCTCGCCGCCCCGATCGGCTCGGGGCTCGGCATCCGCAACCCCTACAACCTGAAGATCATCATCGAGCAGAGCCGCGTCCCGGTCATCGTGGACGCGGGCGTCGGCTGCGCCTCGGACGCCGCACGCGCGCTCGAACTCGGATGCGACGCCGTTCTCATGAACACGGCGATCGCCGGCGCCCGGGACCCGATCCTCATGGCCGAGGCGATGCGTCTCGGCGTCGAGGCGGGTCGCAGGTCGTTCCTCGCCGGTCGCATCCCGCGCAAGCTCCACGCCTCCGCTTCGAGCCCGATCGAGGGAATGCTCGACTGAAGACCCCGTTCGATCCCCCTCTCGTCGTCGTCTCCGACGAGGCACGCTTTCCCCGACCGTCGCCGGGGGAGGACTTCGCGGCCGAGGAGTGGGCGGCCCTCGTCGCGGCGATCGAGGCCGGGCCGGGTGCGGTCCAGCTCCGCGACAAGGGCCTCGACGCGGCGGCGATGCTTCGGCGTGCGCGGCGGCTGCTCGTGCCTTGCCGCGCGAACGGAGTGAAACTTCTCGTGAACGGCCGGGTCGACGTCGTGCTCGCCGCCTGCTGCGACGGCGTTCATCTCCCGGGCGACGGGATTCCGCCGTCCGAGGCGAGGCGCATCCTGCCGCGCGGGGCTCTGGTCGGGAGATCGGTGCATCGCGAGGAGGAGATCCCGGCCGGACGCGACGCCGACTTCCTGTTCTTCGGACCCGTGTTCGACACGCCGAGCAAGCGGGCCTTCGGTGCTCCGCAGGGGCTCGGGGAGCTCGCGAGATTCCGGTCGCTCGTCGACCGCCCGGTGATCGCCGTGGGCGGCATCGATCCGCGACGGGTGGCGGAAGTTCTCGAAGCCGGTGCCTCGGGCGTCGCCGCCATCGGCGGGGTGCTCGGGGCACCGGACCCCGGGGCCGCGGTCGCGGCGTTCGTCGAGGCGCTACGCCTGCCGTCGTGATCCCGGCGATTGCGACGGATCCCGCGCGCGTCTAGGATTTCGCGGCCGCCCCGGGGGGGAAGGTGGAAGTCCGGCCCATGAACCCAGACGATCTGCAGGAACTGCGTCTCGCCTTGCTCGCACGGCGGACGGAACTGCTCGAGGAAGCCGGGCGGACCGCCCAGGGCATGGGCGACGAGACCGAGGCTTTCCCGGATCCAACGGACCGGGGCAGCCACGAGGGCGAGCGGAACCTCGTGCTCCGGATTCGCGACCGCGAGCGAAAACTCCTCTCGAAGGTCGAGGAGGCTCTCGAGCGGATCGACGACGGAACGTACGGGCTCTGCGAGGAGTGCGGGCTCGCGATCGGAATCGGACGCCTGCGGGCCCGCCCCGTCACGACCCTCTGCATCGAATGCAAGGCGCAGGCGGAGGCGCGGGAACGACCGGCGACCCGTTGACCCGGTTGAACGGTTCGGGCGGCGTTGCTAGGCCCGATTCGCCGGATTCATCGGTCCGGATCGCCGCGGGGCAGTAGCTCAGCTGGGAGAGCACCACGTTCGCAACGTGGGGGTCGTGGGTTCGATTCCCATCTGCTCCATCGAGAAGGGCCCGGGGGTTTCCCCGGGCCCTTCGAGCTTCCCGCCTCCGGACGTCAGGCGGCCCGCTGCGAGGGGTGGTGGCCGAGAGACCCGAAGGTGGGTCGACGAACGTCGGGCCTTGTGCCCCGGCTCCGGTCGGCCTCGTGGAGCCGCCAGAGGACGAATCCCGAGACCACCATGATCGCGAGCAGAATCGCTGCGGCGACCGGCATGGGCCAGGGGCCCGGGATCGACTGCTGCGGGATGGCTCCGAATCCACTGATGGGTGCTGGGAACATGACGTTGCCTCCTTCTGGGGTTTCCCCCGGGATCCGGCTTTCGTGAACACCGGACACCCTCAGAGATAACGCGGCGCACCGTTAGTGCAAGGCATCTTGTCGAGATACTTTGTTGAGTTTTTCTTATTCGTTCAAATCGACCATCTTTCCACAGCGCCCCGTGTCGGCATTGCCGACACGGAACGAGGAGGGCAGCGAGTAGACTCAGGTCCGGCGAGGACGCCACTGGGGCAGGACGACGTCGTCGGCGACGCTTTCGAACACGACCTCGACCGGCATCCCGATCCGCACGTCCTCGTTCGCGCACTCGCGTACCTGGCCGACCAGCCTGATGCCCGGATCCTCCTCCAACTCGACGAGGACGACGACCATGGGTACGCGTTCGGCGAAGGCCGGCATGACCGGCTTGTGGGCGACGATCCAACTGTAGATCGTGCCGCGGCCGCTCATCCTCTCCCACGTCGACTCGAACGACCGGCAGCCGGGACACATCGGCCGCGGGTAGAAGCGGAAGCGGCGACAGGCGGCGCAGCGCTGCATGAGCAGCTCGCCGCGGCGGCATCCCTCCCAGAACGGCCGCGAGTCCTCGTCCGGCTCGGGAAGCGGCTGGCCCTCGATCATCTCAGGCCCCCACCACGAACGCGCTGGTCGGCACGCCGGCCCCGCTCGTCACGAGACAGGTCTCGCAGCCGGGCACCTGGTTGGTCGACGTGCCGCGGACCTGGCGCACCGCCTCGAGGATCAGGTTGTAGCCGTGGACGTAGGCCTCCGAGAGGCCGCCTCCGCTCGTGTTGATCGGCAGGCCGCCGTGGGGGGCGAGCAGGCGCCCGTCCCGGACGAAGTCCTTCGCCTCGCCGGGTGCACAGAAGCCGAACTCCTCGATCGTCATCGTGACGAGCGGCGTGAAGGCGTCGTAGAGCTGCGCGCAGTCGACGTCGCCCGGCTCGAGCCCGGCTCCGCGCAGCACGTCGCGCGCGACCCACTTGGTCGGCGTCTCGAGGAACGGCGTCTTGTGGAAGTTGGCCATCACGACGGTCTGGTTGCCGGTCGCCTGCGCCGCGGACAGGATCCACGCGGGCTTGTGCCGCGTGTCGCGCGCGCGGTCTGCACTCGCGACGATCGCGCAGAGCGCCCCGTCGGTCTCCAGGCAGCAGTCGAGCAGGCGCAGGGGCTCGGAGACCGGTCGGGAGGCCTGGTGGTCGTCGATCGTCATCGGCTCGCGCATGAGCGCGTGCGGGTTGTTGCGGGCGTGCGCACGGCAGGCGACCGAGACCTCGCCGAAGTCCCGGCTCGTGATGCCGGTCTCGTGCATGAGGCGGCGCGCGATCATCGCCACCTGGTCGACCGGGCGGACGCAGCCGAACGGCGAGTAGAAC
>JAGWVP010000275.1 GCA_018970825.1 bacterium
CCCGCGAGATCTCGGGCCTCCCGGTCGTCGCCCACAACGCGGGCTTCGAGCGCGGCTTCCTCGGCGGACTCCTGCCGGCCGCGACGCCGTTCCTCGACTCGCTCGAACTCGCCTGCGTCCTGCACCCGGAGTTCCCGAGCCACAGCCTCGAGGCCCTCGCGCGTCGCTTCTTCGGCCGCGTCGAGCGGCACCGGGCGCTCGACGACGCGATCGACACGCTGGCGCTGCTCGCCCAGCTGCGCGACGAGGTCGTCCGCGGCGAGCACGAGGAGCTGGTGCTCGGCGGGGGGCTCGACCCGGCGTGGGCCTGGACCCCGTGGCTGCGGCGGGCCTTTTCCGGCTCGACCGGCTTTCGGCTTCGCCCGCAGGGCATGCGCCGGGGCGCACCGCTCGGCGAGGCGCCGGCCCGGCTGCCCGCGGGTCGGTCCGCCGTTCCGGCGCAGTGGCTCACCCGCGACTTCGTCCGGGAACTGCTCCGGGACGAGCCGCGCTGGCAACGCGTCTTCCCGGGCTACCGGTTGCGCGAAGGGCAGGTCGACCTCGCCTGCGCGATGCTCGACGCGTTCGCGTCGGACCGCGCATTCGCGGCCGAGGCGGGGACCGGCATCGGCAAGACGCTCGCCTACGGGCTCGTCGCGACCCTGCACGCGGTGCATCGCGAGGAGCGCGTGATCGTGAGTTCGGCGAACCGCACGCTCCAGGAGCGGCTGGTCGAGGAGGAGCTGCCGCGCATCGCCGCCGTGCTCGGCATCGCGCCGCCGCCGTCGCTGGTGCTGCGGGGCCGTGCCAACTACGGGAGCCCGCGCCGGATGCGCGGGCTCGTCGCCGAGCCGGACGCCTTCGGCCTCCCGCTGGCACCCCCGTCGCGGGCCTACGTCGCGAGCTGGGTCGCGCGCTGCTCGGACCGCGACCTGCAGGGCTTCGGCGGGTGGCTCGCGGGGCGCGACCCGGCGCTTCGGGGCGCTCGCGAGCGGGTCGCCTGCGATCTCGACTGCGACGAGGATCGCTGCCGCTCGGAGGACGGCGGCCCGTGCGCCTACCTGCGCCGGGTCGACGAGCTCCGGCACGCGGCGATCGTCTCGATCAACCACGCGCTGCTGCTCAAGTGGCCGCAACGCTACGGGCCGATCGAGCGCCTCGTCATCGACGAGGCCCACGAGCTCGCCAACGAGGCCGACCGATCGTTCTCCGAGGAGATCGCGGCGCGCGAGCTGCGCGGCTGGCTGCGGCGGCTCGAGGGCTCGGCCGGACGGACGGGGATGCTCGGCGCGCTCGCGGTCGACGAGGCCGGAATCGAGGTCGCGAGGCGGGCCTCGGGGCTCGCCCGCGAGAGCACCGTCGCAATCGAGGAGGCGGGGCGGGCACTCGCGACGGTCGCCGCCTCGGGAGAAGTCGCCGTTCCGCCGCAGGCGGCCGGCGCGGACGCGCGCTGGCAGCCGGTCGCCGACGGCCTCGCCCGGGTCGCCCGGGGAGCGGTCGCCCTCGGCGATTCGATCGAGGAGCTTCTCGGCACCTACCGCCGATGTCGAGGCGGCGACGCCGACGACACGCTCGCGACCGAGGCCGCGTTCCTCGCGACCTCGATCGCGGGGGCCGGCCGAGGACTCGTCGCCGACGTGATCGAGCAGTCGAGGCCCGAGACGGTCTACGCGGTGCGTGCCTTCCGGCGCGGCGAGGGGCACGAGTGGTGGCTGCGCGCGACGCCGCTCGAGACCGCACCCCTCGTGCACGCGAAGCTGCTCGACCCGGCGCACACCGTGGTGGCGGTGTCGGCGACGCTCGGCGTCGGCGACGATCCCGGCCCCTCGCTCGAGAAGATCGGCTGGCACGGGCTCGAGCGTGCGCGGCGGCTTCCCGCGATGGTCGTGCCGTCCCCGTTCGACTTCCGGCGTCGATCGGTCCTCGCGATGGTCCGGGGCGACGGGTGGCGTCGCGCCGGGTTCGCGCAGCGGTGCGCGCGCGCGATCGCCGACGTCGCGGCGCTCCTCGGGGGGCGCACGCTCGCTCTCTTCACGAGCAGGCAGCGGCTCCAGGAGACCTCGGCCCGGCTCGAGCCGCTGCTCTCCGGGCTCGGCATCACGGTGCTGGTGCACGATCGTCCCGGGGGTGCGGCGCGCCTGGTCGACCAGTTCGCAGCCGACCCGCGCGCGGTCCTGCTCGGGACCCGGAGTCTCTGGCAGGGCGTCGACGTGCCCGGAGACGCGCTCTCCTGCGTCGTCATCGACAAGCTGCCGTTTCCGCGTCCGGGGGATCCGCTGGTCGTGGGCCGCAGTGCGCGCCTGCGCGAGAGCGGCAGCGACCCCTTCCGCGTGCTCTCGCTCGAACCGGCGGTGATCGGCTTCAAGCAGATGTTCGGCCGGCTGATCCGGGGCGAGTCCGACCGAGGCTTCGTGGTCGTGCTCGGGGCGGACCCCGCCAAGGGCTACGTCGACGACTTCGTCCGGTCGTTGCCCGGGCCGCCGCGCTTCGTCGTCGGGGAGTGGACGGAGATCCTCGCGGAGATGCGCGACTTCTTCCCGCGCGGCGGGGAATCGCGCGGGGAGGGGGCGCCCGGCGACGGCGTCCGGGGCTGACCCGGACCCGCGCCCTCAGGCGTCCTGGTCGCCCGGCGTCGGGATCGAGCGGCGGGCGGCGAGGCCCAGGTCGAGCAGCTTCTTTCGCAGCGTGTTGCGGTTGATGCCGAGGATCTGGGCCGCGCGCAGCTGGTTGCCGCCGGTCTTCTCGAGCGTCACCTCGAGCAGGGGTCGCTCGAACTCGGCGAGCAGGGTCGCGTGCAGGTCGACGGGGTCGACCTGCCCGAGCGAGGCGAACACCTCGCGCGCCCGGGCCCTCACCGCGTCGGGCAGGGAGCGGGCGACCGGCGGCGGCACCGACGTCGACGAGCTGATCGCGAGGTCGGCGGGCACGAGCGTCTTTCCCGGGGCGACGACCGCCGCCCGCACCAGCGTGTTCTCGAGCTCCCGCACGTTGCCCGGCCAGGGATGGCGCGCGAGCATCTTCTCGGCCTCCGGGGAGACGCCGACCACCTCCGTCCCGAGTTCGCGGTGAATCTTCGCGATGAAGTGGCGGATCAACTCCGGGATGTCCGAGGCGCGCTCGCGCAGGGGCGGCAGGTGGATCGGCACGACGTTCAGCCGGAAGTAGAGGTCCTCGCGGAACTTTCCGGTGCGTGCGGCACGCGCGAGATCCTGGTTGGTCGCCGCGACGATGCGCACGTCGGTGCGCAGCGTCTCCCGGCCACCGACCCGGGTGAACTCGCGTTCCTGCAGGACGCGCAGGAGCTTCGCCTGCAACTCGACCGGCATGTCCCCGATCTCGTCGAGGAAGAGGGTGCCGCCCGCCGCCTGCTCGAAGCGGCCGGCGCGCCTCTCGGTCGCCCCGGTGAAGGCGCCGCGCTCGTAGCCGAAGAGTTCGCTCTCGAGCAGCTCGCGCGGGATGGCCGAGCAGTTGATCGCGACGAACGGCCCCTGCCAGCGCGGCGAGTGGAAGTGGATCGCGCGCGCGATCAGTTCCTTGCCGGTCCCGCTTTCGCCGGTCACGAGCACGGTCGCGTCGCTCTTCGCGACCCGGCCGACGAGCTTGTAGATGCCCTGCATCGCCGGCGATCGTCCGACCAGGTCGATGTCGCCCTCGCTGCGGCGCCGGAGCTCGCGCGTCAGGTGGTCGACGTCGGAGTTGAGCCTCCGCGTCTCCTGGGCGCGGGCGACGAGCATGCGGACGATCTCGAGGTCGAAGGGCTTGGTGAGGTAGTCGTAGGCGCCGCGCTTCATCGCCTCGACCGCGTTCGACATGGTGGCCTGCGCGGTCATGACGACGATCGTCGTCCGGCACCCGTCGGCCTTCGCGCGCGTCACGACCTCGAGGCCGCTCGGCTCGGGCATGCGGATGTCGAGGAAGGCGATGTCCACGTCTCCCCGCGCGAGCGCCGCGAGGGCCTCCTCCCCGCCGGTCGCCTCGAGGACCTCGTGGCCGTCGGCGCGCAGGGCCTCCCCGAGCACCCAGCGGATCGAGCGCTCGTCGTCGGCGACGAGGATGCGTGCGGGAGAGGTCTCAGCCATGCGAACTCCGATCGACGGGCAGGGTCATCGTGAAGGTCGCGCCGAGCCCCGGCTCGCTGTGCAGTCGCAGCATCCCGCCGTGTTCGGCGACGATGCGCTGCGAGATGGCGAGCCCGAGCCCGGTCCCCTCGGCCTTGGTCGTGAAGAAGGGGGCGAAGACGCGGCTCTGGTCCTCGGGCGGGATCCCCGGGCCGTGGTCGCTCACGTCGATCGAGAGGAAGCGCTCCCGCCCCTCGGAGCCGGTCATGTAGAAACTCGTCTCCATGCGCGTGGCGATCACCACCTGGCCCTTGCGCGGGGACACCTCGATCGCGTTGCGCACGAGGTTCAGCAGCACCTGCGTCAGCCGGCCGCGGTCGCCCTTCACGCACGGCAGGCTCGGGTCGAACCGCCGAACGAAGCGAATGCCGCGGTCGTTGCCCGTGGCCTCGATCGCGAGCACCTGTTCCACCACCTCGTGCATGTTCACCCGCGTGCGCTCGAGACGGGCGGGTCCGGTCAGGTCGAGAAGCTGCGTCATGAGTCCGTTCAGCCGGTCGATTTCCGAGACGATGATCTGCGTGCACTCGCGCCTTCGGTGCTCGTCGGCGTTGCTCGCGGACAGGAGCTGGGCGGCGCCGCGCATCCCGGAGAGCGGGTTCTTGATCTCGTGGGCGAGCCCGGCGAGCAGGATCTCGAGCTGTCCGAGCCGGTCCGCCTCGCGGTTGCGCGACTCGAGTTCGGACTCGTGACTGCGGTCGTGCAGGGTGACGATGGTTCCGACCTGCTCGCCGAGCGGATCGGTCATCATCGTGGCGGC
>JAGWVP010000276.1 GCA_018970825.1 bacterium
GGCCGGGCCGCGGGGGCGTCGGCCGCCCGGGACGCGGGCGAGCCGAGCGCGAGGACGACGGCGGCGAGGCCGAGGCTGGGGGCGAGTCTCTTCATGGGGCACCTCTCCGTGGGCCGTGTCCGTGCCGCTCCTGGAGCGGACCCGGGACCGGGCCGGGTTTCGTCGCGATCGGGCAGCGCCCGTTCGACGGTCGATCGGACTTCTGCATTCGATGAACACGACTCGCGGCGGGTGCCGGGCGTTAGAAAATCGTGCTCCTTCCGCGGGGGAACACGAGGACGGGCGGGGCCGAACCGGCCCGCCGTGGAGATCCGGGACGAGGCCGCGCCGAACGCGGCCGACGCGTCGCCCCTACTCCAGCCCCGCCGGCGGATCGATCGCGACGAGTCGCCCCGGATACCCCTTGAAGTGCGGCGTGCCCTGCTCGCGGTCGAGCAGGTCGTCGGAGTCGCCGCAGAGCACCGCGTCGCTCGAGAGAAACGCGCCCGCGAGTTCGGCGCGCCCGCGCAACTCGGGGAACCACCAGCCGTGCGGCACGCGCAGGTGCCCGGGCAGCATCGTGTCGCGTACCGAGAGTTTCGCGTCGACGTGGCCGTGGCGGGTCTCGAGCCGCACCCATCTCCCGTCGACGAGGCCGTCGCGCGCGGCGTCCTCGGGGTGGATGAACACCAGCGGCAACGGCACGCGGCGTCGCAGCGAGGGCACGTTGCGCTGCCCGGTCTGGAAGTAGGGATCCTCGCGCACGCCGCTGAAGACGGAATAGGGGTACTCGGCGTCGGGAGCGGGCCCCTCGCGATGGTAAGGGAGCGGGTCGAAGCCCAGGTCCGCGAGGATCGACGACGAGAGCTCGACCTTGCCCGACGGCGTCGCGAATCCCGTCGCGAGATACTTCCGGTACTCCGGGAACGGCGCGTCGGTCACGCCTGCCGCGGCGAACCCCTCGAAGCTCCGGCCCGAGGGCGACAGCCGGTGGTCGAGGAGATCCTCGACCGTCGCCCAGGGGAAGTGCTCGCCGTGGCCCATCGCGTGCGCGAGGTCGCGCCAGAACGCGAACGTCGAGCGGATCTCGCCGCCCGGCTCGACGATCTTCTGCGAGAGGTTCAGGCGGCTCCCCCAGCCCCAGGTGTCGGCGACGTGGTTGCGCTCGGAGAAGACGTCGCCGGGAAGCACGTAGTCGGCGAGCATCGCCGTCGGCGTCATGAAGACGTCCTGCACGACGACGAGGTCCTGGTTCTCGATCGCCCGGCGCACCTGGTGCTGGTTCGGGTAGGACAGCAGCGCATTGTTGCCGAGCGCGAAGAAGGCCTTCACCGGGTAGGGATCGCCGTCGGCCATCGCGCGGAACGTCTCGGTCGGGTTCGCCATGTGGCAGCCCATGACCTGGTCCATCCACCGCACTCCCCACGTGCGCTGCATCGGCTCCGCGAGCATCTCCGCCGTCCGGTAGGTGTAGGCGGGGTGCGTGCGATAGCCGAGCTGCTTCGCGCGCTGATCGGGCGAGATCACGTCGTTCAGCTGCAGATCCGCCTCGGGGATCCAGCCCGGATGCGGGGCGTGGAACACGTCGCCGCCGGGAGCGTCGAGATTGCCGGTCACCGCGCGCAGGATCGAGTGCAGGCGGATCGCCGAGGTCGACGAGACCTGCTGGTCGGTGATCGGCGTCCACGGGATGCATGCGCTCTCCGCGGTCGCGTAGGTGCGAGCCGCCTCGGCGATCAGCGCGCGGTCGACGCCGGTGATCGCCTCGACGCGCTCCAGCGGGTACTCGTCGACGCGCGCGCGGAGCTCGTCGAACCCGACGCACCAGTCGCGCACGAAGTCCGCGTCGTGGAGCCCCTCGTCGAAGATCACCTTGAGCCACCCGAGCGCCATCGCGGCGTCGGTCCCGGCCCGCAGTCGCAGGTGGAGGTCGGCCGCCGCGGCCTGCTCGGAGACGCGGGGGTCGAGCACGATCACCTTGGCACCCATCATCTTCGCGAAGTTGATGCCGTTGTAGACCGGCGTCCACGAGTGCTTGCGGGGGTTGTGGCCGAACAGGACGATGCACTTCGTGAACGCGACGTCGGGGAGCGGGAACCAGCCGTAGGTGAGCCGGTTCACCGCGGCCGTGTTCCCCGCGCAGAGCGCGACGCCGCTGATCCAGTTGGGCGAGCCGACGAGGTTCATGAGTCGCCGGTCGAGCCCGTGGCTCGTCTGGGTATTCCAGCCCGACGTCGACACCGCCCAGGCCTCCGGGCCGTGGCGCTCGACGACCGAGCGCAGTCGCGCGGCGATCTCGGCGATCGCCTGCTCGTGGCCGATCTCCTCCCAGCGGTCGGCGCCGCGGGGGCCGACGCGCTTGAGCGGGACGCGCAGCCGATCGGGGTGGGACTGGATCTGCGGAGCGGCGGTGCCCTTGAAGCAGATGTTCGCGGCCTGGAACGGGTCCTCGTGCGCGAGGATCCGGCCGAGTCGCCCGTCGGGCCCGGCCTCGGCGCGCAGCTGGCAGCCGATGTCGCAGATGCTGCACACCACGTGCTTCAGGGCCGCACCGCCCGAGGCGTCGGGTTGCAGGGCGGCCGCTTCTTCGGGGGTGAAGTCCGAATCGTCGCTGATGCGGTCGGTCATCGTCGTGCGATGCCCGACCGCATCGCGCCGCGCAAGGCGAGTCCGGGTGCGACCAGCGGCGGAGTCGAGCGAGCCCGTCGCGAGGCCCGCCGAGTCCGGCGCGCACGAGCGCGCACCGAGCAGGCTCGGCGAGAGGCGCCTCTCCCGGTCAGTTCGCCGTCGCCGCGGGCGCCTCCACCGGGATCGACGCGGTCGAGCCGAGGGTGACCTGCCGCTTGCGATTCCGGACGACCACGCGAGCGTCGCGCGGCCCCGCCGTCGGCACCACGAGCCGGAACCGACCCGAGTACCTGCCGTCGGCCGCGACCGGGTCGGCGAGCCGGCCGTTGTCGCGCAGCGATGCCGCCCTGCGGATGCCGCGGCCGCGGTCCATCTCGAACGTCGCGCCGAGCACGCCGCAGTCGTCGGACACCGGGGCCTCGACGGCGAGCATCCCGCCCGCGACGGCGGGCGCGGGCACGGTCGAGATCGGACCGATCCACGAGGGCGCCATCGCGACCACCGGGATCGACTGCTCGAAGGCGGCGGACTGGTTGCCGCCGCCGTCGTGGGCGACCCAGGAGATCGAGAGCGTCCCGGTCGTGGTCGGCGCGAACTGGGCGGTGCCGACGAAGACCTGTCCGGGCGCCAGCGTCACGCCGGGCGGAGCGTTGCCGGGGACGAGCTCGATCGTGCCGAGCGACGTACCGCCGAGCGAGACCTGCCCCGTGACGCTCGTCGCATCGCCCTGGCCGTCGGCGACGACGACCGCGAAGCTGCGGGTCGCCGGGCACGCCGTGCCGATCGACGACGGGCCGAGGACGACCTGAGCGGTCGCGATCACCGGCGAGCCGTCGCAGAACGGGTCGGAGAACTTGGGGTCGGAGATCAGTTCGTCGTCGGTCAGCGTGCCGAAGAACGCGACGAGCGCGCGGCGCTGCTCGGGTGTGAACGTGATCCGCCGCGGCGAGCCGTCGCCGAGGGTCAGGATGCGGTTCAGGTTCGGGTGCGGCTGGATGCCGCTCGCGTAGAAGTCGAGCACGTCCTCGATCGTCGCGAACCGCCCGTCGTGCATGTAGGGCGCGGTCAGCAGGATGTTGCGCATCGTCGGCGCCTTGAAGACGCCGTTCTCCGCGGTGTTGCCGGTCACGCCTCCGATCCCGTCGTCGGCGTTGTCGAGAGCCGCGTCGAGACCGTTGTTCGTCGGCGTGTCCTGCGTGAAGATCGCGTAGTTCGGGTTCTCGGCCGTGCCGCTCTTCATGTGGCACTTGCGGCACTGGTTCGTGCCGTCGAGGAAGAGCCGCTTGCCGAGGTTCTCCTCGGCCGTGAAGTTCGGGAAGTCGACCTCGTTCGTGGTCGCCTGCGCCATGCCCACGTCGTACTTCGACCGGTAGGAGAGCATGGAGCGTCCGAACTGGGCGATCGCCTTCGCGATGCGGTCGGAGGTGACCTGCGGATCGCCGAACGCGCGCGTGAACAACGGGCCGTAGTAGGGCAGTGCCGAGAGCTTCGCGACGAGATCCGGAAGCGTCATGCCCATCTCGACCTCGTTCTGGATCGGCATGAGCGCCTGGCCCTCGAGGCCGACGGCGCGGTGGTCCCAGAAGAAGCGGTTCGGCTTGTAGAAGCGGGATTCGACGATGCTCATCGAGTTGCGTCCCGTGAGGCCTCCCTCGAAGCCGGTGCTGAAGCGGTCGGGGTCGGAGAAGGCGTTCTCCTGCCTGTGGCAGGAGGAGCACGAGACCGTGTCGTTGCGCGAGAGGTGCTTGTCGTAGAAGAGCACGCGTCCGAGCGTCGCGCCGTCGTCGGTGAGCGGGTTGTCGATCGGCGTCGAGTCCCAGTTCGCGAACGTCGGATTCAGGAAATGCGGCGGCAGGGCGGGCGCTGCGTAGTTGTCGGGCGTCGCCGGGAGGTCGAGGCAGGTCGGGTCGATCGCGAGGGCCGTCGTCGGTGCGACGCAGGGAGCGACCAGGATCGCGAGAAGAAGGCTCGCGGGCAGGACGGCCCGGACAGCCCGCCGTGCGCGGGCGAAGCCCGCCGCGGGAATCGCGATTCGAGGCGAGGACGAGCCGTCGACGTGGTCGCGCATCGGGCCTTCATGCCAACGGGATGGAGCAGGATCCAGTCGCGTTTTTCCCGAGGCTGTCCGTAGGGGCCCGAGGGGCGTCCGTCGCCGCGAACGATCCGCCGACCCGTGCGCTGCGGGCGCGGGGCGCCACTGGGCGCGAGGCCCCACCCGACCGGCCTGCAGAGTGCCCGGATC
>JAGWVP010000277.1 GCA_018970825.1 bacterium
GACAGGATCCTCTCGAGATCCTCGTTGCGATAGGCGCCGTGGAAGACCACGCCCGCCGGCGCCTCCCGCTGCACCCGCCGCAGAAGGCTCTCGCCGACCGGGCTGCCGAACGCCGAGCCGTGGACGTCGAGCCGGGCCCGATCGCCCAGCCCTTCGAAGGCGCGAACCAGCACTTCGAGACCCTTGTGTGCATGGAACGCGCCGATGAATCCGAAGCGCAGGCGGCCGTCGGGCGAGGGAACCTTCGGCCGCGGGCTCATGGGCCGAAGGCCGAGGCCGACGTGGCGCACCCTCTGCGCCGGCAACCCGCAGGCGACGAACTTCCGGAGCAGGAACTCGCTCGGCGCGAGGAACAGGTCGACGTCCGCGAAGATCCGGCGGGTGTGCTCGAAGAAGAACTCCCGCTTGCGGACCACCTCCGACTCCGACGGATCGCCCCAGGCGGACAGCGGCACCGCGAGCGCCGCCTGGAGCATCCCCCGCACGACCGGGCTCCCCTGCTGACTCGCGAACGCCTGCCATCTCGACAGCGACGGCACCCGCCTGCGGATCGCAGGGATCCGCCCGCCCGAGACCCGGATCGGCGTCGGACAACACGACCCGAAGAAGTCCCCGTCGCTCTTCTCGCACGGCCGCAGGTCCGCGCGCAGCAGCAGGTGGTTGGGGCACACGAGGCCGAAGTCGTGCAGCGTGTAGACGACCGCGGCGCCGGACGCGCGTGCGAGCGTCGGCAGGTCGTCGCCGAGGCTCAGGTAGTTGTGGAAGTGCACGACCTCGGGGCGCCACTGCGCGAGCACCTCCTCGAACTGCCGCCGGAGAACCGGGTTCGGCCAGTCGGCCAGCCGCGCGTAGTGGCCCCCGTCGATGCAGTGGAAGACCGGAAAGCCGTCCGGGGACGAGCGCTCCAACCGCGGAGGATGGGGGCGGGACACCTCGGAGGCGTGCAGCACCGCGACCTCGTCCGTCGCGGCGAGGCTCCGCGCGAGTTGCAGGCAGTGGAGCTCCGAGCCCTGGAGCGAGTGCGGCGGATACTGGTGGTTGACCTGCAGGATGCGCATCGTCCGGAGCCACCTTCGCGCGGCCGGCACGAAACGGCGCCCGCTCGCGCGACCGACGCAACCACGCGGCGGAGCCGTCGTCCAGAGACGCTCGCCGGGAGCCCCCCTTCTCGCCCCGGCCGCCCCGGCCGTGGTAGGAGCGACCCATGCCACGTGCACGCGTGAACGACGGGATCGAGCTCGAATGGGACTCCTTCGGACGCGAGGACGCACCACCCGTCCTCCTCGTCATGGGGCTCGGCTCGCCGATGATCTACTGGGACGAGCGGCTCTGCGAGGACCTCGCGCGAAGGGGCCGCCGCGTGATCCGCTTCGACAACCGCGACTGCGGGCGCTCGACCTGGCTCGACGGGCACGGCGCGCCCGACCTGGGCGCGATCGTCGCGGCGCTCGCGAGCGGCTCGAGGCCTCCTTCCGCCTACCTCCTCTCCGACATGGCGGCCGACGTCGCGGGCCTCCTCGAAGCTCTCGACATCGAGTCGGCCCACGTGGTCGGCGCCTCGCTCGGCGGCATGATCTCGCAGACGCTCGCGATCGAGCATCCGCATCGCGTCCGCACGCTCACGTCGATCATGTCGACCACCGGACGCGCGGGACTGCCCGGCCCGACGCCCGACGCGACCCGCGTGCTGCTGACGCCGCCCCCCGCCGACCGGGCCGGCGCGATCGAGCGCGCGGTGGACACCTGGCGGACCATCAGCGGCCCCGGCTTCCCGTTCGACGAGGCGCTGGTGCGCGACCGCGCGGGTCGCGCCTTCGATCGCGGACAGACCCCGGCCGGGACCGCGCGGCAACTGGCGGCGATCCTCGCCTCGGGCGGGCGCGAGGAGGCTCTCGCGAAGGTCGCCGCGCCGACCCTCGTCATCCACGGCGACATGGATCCGCTCGTCCCGATCGACGGCGGGCACGACACCGCGTCCTGCATTCCCGGCGCCGAGATGCTGGTCGTACCCGGAATGGGGCACTCGCTTCCGGTCGAGGCCTGGCCGGTGGTGCTCGACGCGATCGAGCGCCACACCGCCCGCGCCTGAGCGGCACGCGGTGCGGCGGTCGCGGTCGCGCCCCGGGCGCGGCCGCCGGGCGCGGCCGAGTCGCGCGACGAGGCCCGACCGTCGCGAGGCTCAGGCGAGGGCGGGTGCTCCCTCGGAGCGCATCGGCGTGTAGGACGCAGGCGCCTCGAGGTCGAGGCGGCGACGGACGGTCTCGAGCGGCAGGCGCAGGAGTTCCTCCCAGTCCTCGCCCGGCATCCACTTGGCGCGCTGCCCGCGCCGATGGGCGTCTCGCATGACGACGCGTGCGCCGCGCGCTTCGCCGCGGGCTCGCAGGAACGCCACGGCGACGATGAAGCCGATGCCCCGGTTCTTCGTCTGCGCGTAGGTGAACGCGAGCAGCGAGGCCTCGCCGACCAGGTCTCGGCCGTAACCGGTCACGACGTGCCAGAGGTCGTGCATGTCGCGCAGGCGCTCGTAGAACAGGCGACGGTCCGGGTCGAGGTCGTCGCGGCGGCGCGCGGACTGGCTCGCGTCGACGAGCCCCTGCCCGCTGATCTGCTCGCGAGAGGTGAAGGCTGCATAGAGGCGGCCGAGCGAGCCGTCGGGCATCGCTTCGAGGGCCGCCCGGTCGTCGAGCAGGGAGAGCAGCGACCTGCGCTCCGCGAGAATCCGTCGCCCGGTGTCGCTCGCGGCGAAGCGCTGAAAGAGACGTTCGCCCACGTTCCCCGAGAGCGCGTCGACGATGTCGAAGACCTTCGCCGTGTCGTCGGGATCGCGGAGGAGATCCCGCATGGCCCGCAGCGCCCGCAGCGGCTCGACCGGGTGGGCAGGCGGCGGCCGGTCGGCGAAGGAAGACCGCGGGATCTCTCCCGGGCCGCATTCGGTCGAGGGGGTCTGGATCGAAACCATCGTGTCCTCCGGTCACCCGAGAATAAGCCATGCGAGGCGGACCGCCACCGACGACCCAGGAAGCGAACCCTCCCGGATGATGCGTGGCGTCATCCGGGAGGGACCCGTCGCTCGGCGAGTTCCGGACCTCTCTCCGGGCCCGATGAAAACCCCGAAAGGGAATTGACTAGCGGGCCCCAATCGAAGCAAGGTCCCCCGGAGTCCGGACGATGGTCTGCCATCCCACCGAGACCTAAGGAACCCCTGAGCCCGAACATCCGATTCCCAGGAGGAAGATCCATGCGCAAGAGACTCCCTGTCTGGTCGGCGGTCGCCTTCGCGGCGGTCGCGACGATCGCAGGCGTGGCCGGAGCCGCGCCGTCGACGAGTCCGACGATCGGCCGCATCGTCGTGCAGGACGGCACCAGCGTGCTGCCCGGCGTCGCGACCTGTGCGGACGACGCCGCGCAGGCGGCGGGCCTCACTTCGGGCTGGCTCTTCATCGAGGATTCCTCGGCGACGCAGGCGCTGATCGACACGGACGACGCGCCGTGGATCGCCCCGGTGCCGGCCGGCAAGGGTGCGCTCGAGCAGGTCACCGCGGGCGGCGCCAACGCGCGGTCGAAGGCCTACTGGATCGAGTCCACCCTCCAGGGTCTCCCGCTCGGCTCCTTCGTGAACTCGCTCAACCAGCTCACGTACCGGCACCTCGAGCACAGCGTGACGAATCCGTCGGATGCGCCGACCTTCGTGCTCTTCGTCGACCGCGTCCCGGGAGTCGACCCGACGTTCGACGACGTGCTCGTCTACGTTCCCTCCAACCAGCCGACTCCCTGCCTCGGCGCGCTGGACGACTGGACGACGTGCAACGTCCTCGGCAGCACGGTGATCCCGCTCAGCAACTCGGTGCCGACCACGCTCGCGGCCTACATCTCGGCCCACCCGGGCGCGACGCTCGCCGAGGGCGCGGGCGACGCGGTCATGGGCATCGTCACCGCCGGGACGGTCGATGCCGTCGCGGACCTGGTGAGCCTGCTCGCCAAGGCGCCCTCGGAGTCCGGACTCGACCAGGTGCAGGTCGACTTCGAGAAGGACTGCTCCTTCTACGGCGGCGACTCCGACGGCGACTGCCTGTGCGACTCGACCGGCGGCGGCTCGGGGGCGGGTGCCTTCGTGCTGCTGAACGGCGACACCTGCGTCGGCGATCCCGCTCCGACCGACGTCGACGGCGACGGCATCTGCGGCTACCTCGACAACTGCGCGACCGTCTACAACCCCGACCAGGGCGACGTGGACGGCGACGCCATCGGTGATGCCTGCGACAACTGCTACGACTTCGCCAACACGTACCAGGACGACACGAACGGCAACGGCATCGGAGACGCCTGCGAGGTTCCGTCGCTGAGCCTTCGGCTGGCGAAGCTCACCGACCGCACGAAGACCAACGGCGATGCCTGGGTGGCGAGCGGCGAGCTCGACGCGACGGCTTCGCCCGAGTTCCTCGACGCGATCGACACCAACGGCATGAACGTCCAGCTGCGAAACGCGTCCGTCCACTCGCTGCTCCACGTCGAGACCTTCACCGGCGCGGACTGCGTGCGCACGACGAAGACGCTCGGCAGCATCCGCTGCAAGAACGCGAACGGGAGCCGAGTCTCCCTCGCGAAGCGGTCGGCGACCGAGTTCTTCAAGTTCTCGATCCGCGTCGGCAAGGCGCAGGTCTCGAGCCAGCTCGTCGGCACCGACGCCTTCCAGGTGCTGGTGGTGAGCCCGGTCGGCCGCACGCGCGGAGACGACTCGAACACCTGCACGCAGCGCGGCAGCGGAACGACCGTCACCGTCTGCAAGAAGCTGAACCCGTGATCCCCGGAGCGCCGCCGGCCGATGCCGGCGGCGCTCCCC
>JAGWVP010000278.1 GCA_018970825.1 bacterium
GAGCCCGGCCGCGACGACGACCGCCCCGATCGTGCTTCGCCTCGGCATCCTCACAGGAGCCCGAGCCATCGCCACCACGGGATCGACAGGAACGCGACCGCGACCCGAGCGAGGTTCATGCGTCGGACGTGCGCGAGGAAGAGCCTCTCGTCCGCCGCGTCGGACCAACCGCCCGAGCGTGCCTGTAGCCAGACGGAGTTCTGGTGGCGGAAGAACCACAGGTCGCTGAACAGCGCCGCGAGAAAGATGCAGATCCAGGGGTGGATTCCCTGCGCGCGGGCGACCGGGAGCAGGACGACGACGGCGACCAGCATCCCGGCGGTCGTCGGCAGGGCGAGCCGGACGAACAGCGTGGTTGCGAGCGCGGCGAGCACGAAGGGACCGATCCGTCCGCCGACGACGCCGAACACGTCGCCGACCGCACGCGCGAACGCGGCGTCGAGCCCGAGGTGACTCATCGTGCGCGTCATGCCGTCCACCCCGAGGAGGAAGAACACCATCGGCCAGTCGAGGCTCTCGCGGAACTCCCGCTTGCCGAACGTCCCGGTGAGCATCAGCGCGACGAGGACCACGCCGGCGAGCCACGGCGAGGGCACGTGGTGCCACGGCTGGGTGAGCGTGCCGACCAGGAAGAACCCGAAGCCGGCGAGCGCGAAGCACTCCGCGGTCGACACCGGACCGAGGACCCGCAGCTGCTCCTCGATCCGCTCGCGCGGAAGCGGAGCGCGCGCCTCGGTCGGGAACGTGCGGCGCATCGAGAACCGGTGGAACACGACCAGCCCGACCGCCGCCACGGCCGCCCCCACGAGCCACCAGGCGCCCCGGAACTCGTCGCGCACCTGGGCGGGCAGGAGTTCGATCGCCGCCAGGTTGGAGGACTTGCTCGTCGCGAGCACCGGGGAGAACAGCATCGCCCCGTCGAACGCGGCCGCGAGGAGAGCCGTCCGGCCCGCCCCGCCCGGCGGGAGGCGGAGCCCGTCGCCGACCTCGCGCTGGAGCGGCAGCAGGAGCGAGAAGCGCGCGTTGGCCGAGGGCATGACCGGCGAGAGCAGCGCGCCGCCCGCGAGCAGAGCGGCCTCCTGCCACGCGGGGCGATCGGGCAGGACCGAGAGCAGGCGCAGCATGAGTCGACGCGAGAGCCCCGAGGCCGCGATCACGGCCGAGAGCGCGAACACGCCCAGCAGCGTGAGCAGGCTCGGCGAGGAGAAGCCTCCGAGCGCGACGTTCGCCGGCGCGAGCCCGGCGAACAGGACCGCGACCGTCGCGACGAGCGGCGGCACGAACTCGTCGACGAGGGCGAGCGCCCACAGGAGGACGACCGCCGCGAGGATGGCGCCGAAGAGCCCCGCCTCGGCGGACGCCCCGGCCGAGCGGGCGATCCCGTGGACGACCGGCGGCACGAGCAGGACGGCCGCCCAACCAGCGACGTCCGCGAGCGACGCCGGGGCCTCGGCGCGGGGCGCGCGGCGACGGGGAGGAACGATCGGCTCGCCGCCCGCGTGGGCCGCGAGGGCCGCGGTCGCGTCGATCGCGAAGGAAGGCCGTCGGGCGCCGAACTCCGCGAGCGCGGCGCGCGGCAGCAGGAACCCGC
The DNA here is from genome assembly GCA_018970825.1 of bacterium. Taxonomy (GTDB): domain Bacteria; phylum Desulfobacterota; class Binatia; order UBA12015; family UBA12015; genus REEB422. The sequence continues at coordinate 1,592 of JAGWVP010000278.1, forward strand.
GCACGGGACCGTCGGCGAGCGCGTCGCAGGAGCGCATGCCGAGTCCCGCCGCCTCCTCGCCGAAGCGCCCCGGTGCCGCGACCTCGACCGCCCTCCGCCCGGGAGTCGCGAGGCGCACCCTTCCATCGGCGAGCAGCACGAGCGCGTCCGCGGGCTCGCCGCACCGGAAGATCGTCGCGCCGTCCTCCCAGCGAGCAGGCTCGGCTGCGCCGAGGAGGGCGGACAAGGCCGCCCGAGAGGCGCCCGCGAACAGCGGGTCCGCCTCGAGGAGCGCGAGCGGGGACTCGACCGATGCTTCCACGTCCGTCCTCTCTCAGCCGGAACGATGCGCGACCCAGTGCTCGACGAGGGTCTCCCAGTCGATCGGCCCGGGCTCCTTCGCCTCGGGCTGCGACCGGGCCATGCGGCGACGCAGGCGCAGCATGGCGGAGACCGCCCGGGCCCCGAGGGTGCGCTCGCTCGCCGACTGCAGGTCCTGGCCGTCGCGGTGCAGCACGAGGATCGCGCGGTCGGCGGTCTCCGCCGAGAGGTGGCCTCGCCGGACCAGGTCGTCGAGCGAGTTGCGCAGCCGCTCGCCGCTCCAGCCGCGCTCGTGGAGCGCGCCCGCGATCTCGCCCAGCCCGACCGCGTCCAGCACGCCGACCTCGTAGAGCGAGAGCGCGGTCTGGAAGTAGTTGAACGCCGGCACGAGCCGCGGGCCGAAGGCCTTGAAGCGGGACGGCGGCGAGCGGCGCTCGAGGTTGATGTAGATCCGCAGGACCCCCTCCCCGGGGCCGTCGCCCGCGATCTCGCGGGCGAGTCGGTCGATCCGGTGCACCGCGTCCCGCTCGACGCCGAGACGGTCGAGCAGCCCGGCGAGTCGGTCCCCGCCGAGACGCCCGGCGAGCACGTCGGCATAGAGCGAGTAGATGACGGGATCGCTCTCCCAGTCGTCGCCGAACAGGACCTCCCGGGTGCGCGGCCCGTCGCGTCGTCCGCGCAGCAGCTCGCCGAGCTTGTACCCGACCTGCTCGCGAATGCTGCGGAAGCGGCCGCGCACGAGGTTGCGCCACTGGTCCTTGAACACGATCCCGTCGTACTCGATGCCGTCGAGGGCGAGTTTCTTGCGGATCTCGGCGCCGATCTGCGGCGGGCTCGCCGACAGGAAGAAGACGAAGGGACGGTCGCCGCGCGCGAGCGCCGCGCGCCGGAGCCCGCCCATCAGCTGCGGCACCCCGGGCAGGTGGACCTTCTCGGTCGCCGCCTCGAACGGGATGAGCACGAGCTTGCGGAGGCTCTCGAACTCGGTCCGCAGGTAGGTCTTGTCGAGGTCCCAGCGGAAGACGATCGAGGGCTCGCCCTCCCCGGCCCCGTCGGCCGCCGGCTGCGAGTCCCGGGGGCTCACCGGATCCCGGCGACCGACTCGGCGATCTCGTCGGCGATGCGGTCGCGCACGGCCTTCGCCGCGACCTTCACGGCGTTGGCCACCGCGCGCGCCGAGGAGCGGCCGTGGGCCTTGATGCACAGGCGCTCGAAACCGAGGATCGGGGCGCCGCCGTAGGTGCTGAAGTCGGTCATGTCGCGCACCTTCTCGATCCCGGGCGCGAGCATGGCCATTCCGAGCCGCACCCGCCAGCTGTCGTGGGCCGCCTGCGCGGCGAGGTGCGAGGCGGCCTCGCCGATTCCCTCGAGGAGCTTCAGGACCACGTTGCCGAGCAGCCCCTCGGCCACGACCACGTCCGCACGGCCGGTCGCGACGTCGTTTCCCTCGACGTTGCCGACGAAGTGGATCGAGGGCAGTTCCCGCAGCATGCGATGGGCTTCGACCAGCACGTCGCCGCCCTTGCCCTCCTCGCGGCCCATGTTGAGCAGGCCGACCCGGGGCGAGGGCTGCTTCGAGACGCGACGCGCGTAGGCGCTCCCCATGACGGCGAACTGCGCGAGCTCGGCTGCCTCGCAGCGGATCGTCGCCCCGACGTCGAGCAGCAGCCCGAACACGTCCTGCCCCGGCAGCTCGGTCTCTCGCGGGTAGACGCTCGCGAGGGCCGCGCGCCGCACGCCCCGGATCAGCTTGAAGTTCTTCGCCGCGCAGAGCACCGCCGCCCCGGTGTTGCCCGCGGTGACGAGCGCGTCGGCCTCGCCGTCGGCGACCATGCGCGCGGCGACCGCGATCGACGCGTCGCGCTTGGCGCGCAGCGCCTCGTGGGGATCCTCCGCCATGCCGATCGAGCTCGTGCAGTGCCGCACCGAGATGATCTCGGGATTGTAGGGCCCCTCGTCGAGCAGCGCCTGGATGCGCGCGGAGTCGCCGACCAGCACGACCTCGATCTCGGACTCGAGCGAGACCGTCGCGACCCCCTTCACGACCTCGTCGGGAGCGAAATCCCCGCCCATCGCGTCGACGGCGATCCTCGGCACCCGCTCAGGCCCCCCGGAGCCCGAACCAGCGGCGTCCCCGCAGGGTTCGCACGAGTCGGCGCGGCTCGACCCGGTACTTGAAGGCCTTGCGTCCGTCGACGAGCACGACCGGCACCTCCTCGCCGTAGAGGGCGGCGAGCGCCGGGTCCTCGTCCACGTCCCGGATCTCGAAGGTGAAGGGAACCTCGCTCCGGGCCTGCTCGATCGCCGCCAGGGCCTCGTCGCAGAGGCAGCAGTCGGCCCGGGACAGGAGGACCACCCGGGCGCTGGACGAGTTTGACTCCACCTCGGGCGTTCGGTACCCAAGGGGATTCGACTTGCCAAGGGAACCAGCCATGCCGTACGCAGTCATCCGCACCGGGGGTAAGCAATACCGGGTCGAGCCCGGGGACGTCATCCGCGTCGAGTCGCTCTCGGGCGACGTCGGGACGGACGTCCGCTTCGACGAGGTCCTGCTCCGCTCGACCGACTCCGGCCTCGCCGTCGGAGCCCCGCTCGTCGCCGGCGCCTCGGTCGCCGCCAAGATCGTCGGCCAGGGCCGGGCCCGCAAGATCCTCGTGTACAAGAAGAAGCGCCGCAAGAACTACCGCCGCAGGGCCGGACACCGCCAGGCGGTGACCACGGTCCAGGTGGTCTCGGTCGGCTGAGGGCTCCCCGATGGCTCACAAGAAGGGACAGGGCAGCACGAAGAACGGTCGCGACTCCGCCGGACAGCGGCGCGGCGTGAAGATCTTCGACGGCCAGAGCGTCCGCGCGGGCGGCATCATCGTCCGCCAGCTCGGCACCCGCATCCATCCCGGCCGGAAC
>JAGWVP010000279.1 GCA_018970825.1 bacterium
GGCATCCTGCTGGTCGACTTCAAGCTCGAGTTCGGTCGCACCGCCTCGGGCGAGGTGCTTCTGGGCGACGAGATCTGCCCGGACACCTGCCGATTCTGGGACGCGAAGACCCGCGAGAAACTCGACAAGGACCGCTTCCGCCGGGACCTCGGAGGGGTGGAGGAAGCCTACCAGGAAGTGTATAGGCGCGTCGTACCGTGATCGCGCGCGTCGTCATCATGCCGAAGCGGGGCGTCCTCGATCCGCAGGGCAAGGCCATCTGCTCGTCGCTCCACGCGATGGGATACGGCGAGGTCGACGACGTCCGCATGGGCAAGTTCCTCGAACTCCGGTTCGGCGACGGTGCCGGCGGCGAGGAGCGCGCCGCGCGGGTGAAGGCGATGTGCGAGCGCCTGCTCGCCAACGGCGTGATCGAGGACTTCCGGTTCGAACTCGTCGAAGACGGGGCCCCCGCAGGCGGACGAACGGACACCCCGCGGTGAAGTGGGGCGTGGTCACATTTCCCGGTTCGAACGACGACCGGGACACGGCCCACGTCCTCCGCAACGTCCTCGGGCAGGAGACCGTCCCGCTCTGGCACAAGAGCGCGGACCTCGAAGGCGTCGACTGCGTGGTGCTCCCGGGGGGCTTCTCCTACGGCGACTACCTGCGCTGCGGAGCGATCGCGAGGTTCTCGCCGATCATGGGGGCGATCGCCCGTCACGCGGCCTCGGGCGGGCTCGTGCTCGGGATCTGCAACGGCTTCCAGGTCCTCTGCGAGGCGGGCCTGCTGCCCGGGGCGCTCGTGCGCAACCGCGACCTCCGCTTCGTCTGCCGGGACGTCACGCTTCGGGTCGAGAGCATCTCGAACCCCTTCACGAACCTCGCCTTCGCGGGCGACGTCTGGCGCATCCCGGTGAAGCACGGCGAAGGCTGCTACGTCGCCGACCCGGCGACGCTCGACGAGATGGAGCGGGAGGCCCGGATCCTCGTCCGCTACTGCAGGCCCGACGGCTCGCGCGTCCGGGACGACGGGGCCGGTCGCTCGGACTACAACCCGAACGGGTCGGCCCGCGACGTCGCCGGCGTGATGAACGCGGGACGCAACGTCTTCGGCCTCATGCCGCATCCCGAGCATGCCGCCGATCCCGCGATCCTCGGGGCGGAGGGCGCCCGCCGCAGCGCGGACGGGATGCGGATCTTCCAGTCGATCGCCCATTGGGTCGACCAGCGCCGCGAGCAGGCGAGCGCGGGATCGATGCGCTGACGTGGGGCGCCCGACCAGCAGCGAGCGTCCGCCGGTCACGCCCGAATTGGCCCGCGAGCACGGACTCACCACCGGGGAGTGGGAGCGCCTCTGCTCGCGCCTCGGACGCGTGCCGACCTACGAGGAGCTCGGCGTCGCCACCGTCATGTGGTCCGAGCACTGCAGCTACAAGAGCTCGCGCTTCCACCTGCGGCGCCTGCCCACCACCGGCGACCGCGTCGTCCAGGGCCCCGGCGAGAACGCCGGGGCCGTCTCGATCGGCGGCGGGCTCGCCGTCGTGTTCAAGATCGAGAGCCACAACCACCCCTCCTACATCGAGCCCTACCAGGGCGCGGCGACGGGGGTGGGAGGCATCCTGCGCGACGTCTTCACGATGGGAGCGCGGCCGATCGCGTCCCTGAACTCGCTGCGGTTCGGGGACCCCTCGCACCCGAAGACCCGGAGCCTCGTTCGGGGCGTCGTCGCCGGGATCGGGGGCTACGGCAACTCGATCGGCGTTCCGACCGTCGGCGGCGAGGTCTATTTCGACCACGGCTACGACGGGAACTGCCTCGTGAACGCCTTCACGCTCGGCGTGGTCGAGGAGTCGCGCCTCATGCTCGCGAGGGCGAGCGGCGTGGGCAATCCCGTCCTGCTCATCGGCTCGCGCACCGGGCGCGACGGGATCCACGGCGCGAGCCTGCTCGCCTCGGCGGAGTTCGACGCGACGAGCGAGGAGAAGCGCCCGACCGTCCAGGTCGGCGACCCGTTCACGGAGAAGCTGCTCCTCGAGGCGACGCTCGAGATCCAGGCGGCCGACCTCGCGGTGGCCGTCCAGGACCTCGGCGCGGCGGGGCTCACGAGTTCCAGCGTCGAGATGGCCTCGCGCGGGGAACTCGGCATCGAGCTCGACCTCGATCACGTGCCGCTGCGCGAGACCGGCATGACGGCCTACGAGATCATGCTCTCCGAGTCGCAGGAGCGAATGCTGATCGTCTGCGAGCCCGCCCGGGTGCCCCAGATCCAGGCGGTCTGCCGCAAGTGGGACCTCGAAGCCGCGGTCGTCGGACGACTCACCGACGACGGCACCTACCGAGTGCGCCACCACGGCGTCGAGGTGATCGCGGTGCCGGTCGACCTGCTCGCCGACCCGCCGGCTCTCGAGCGTCCGATCGCGGAACCCGCGGACGCGGAGACGGAGGTCGGGCCCGAGGCCTTCCCGGAGCCCGAGGACTACGAACGGGTCCTGCGGGACCTCGTCGCCTCGCCCAACCTCTGCTCCCGCCAGTGGATCTGGGACCAGTACGACCACTTCGTCGGCGGCGGGACGCTCGTGCACCCGGGGGGAGACGCCGCGGTCGTGCAGGTGGTCGGCACCGACCTCAAGGTCGCCATGACCGTCGACTGCAACTCGCGATACTGCCAGCTCGACCCCTACGTCGGCGCGAGCATCGCGATCTGCGAAGCCGCGCGGAACCTGGTCGCGTCGGGGGCCGAGCCGATCGGGGTGTCGGATTGCCTGAACTTCGGGAATCCCGAGCGACCCGAGATCATGTGGCAGTTCGAGCAGGCGGTGAACGGCATCCGCGACGCCTGCGTCGCCTTTCGCCTCCCGGTCGTGAGCGGCAACGTGAGCTTCTACAACGAGACCGAGGGGCGGGCGATCCCGCCAACGCCGACGATCGCGATGGTCGGGCTGGTCCGTGCCTCGCAGCCGCTCACGTCCTGGTTCAAGGCCGCCGGGGACGAGATCTGGCTGCTCGGCAGCTCGCGGGAGGAGCTCGCCGGGAGCGAATTCGCGGCGATCGTCCATGGCCGTCGCGACGGGGCCCCGCCGTGGGTCGACTTCCGGGCGGAGCAGGCGCTCCACCAGGTCGTGCTCTCGGCGGCGGAGCGATCGCTGCTCGCCTCGTGTCACGACGTCTCCGACGGCGGACTCGCGATGGCGATGGTCGAGTCGTGCTGCTCGGTACCCGACGGGCTTCCGATGCCGGGCGCACGGATCCGGCTCGCCGAGGGCATGAGGCCCGATGCGTGGCTGTTCGGCGAGAGCCAGGGGCGGATGCTGGTGAGCGTGAAGCGCGAGGCGTCGTCCGCCCTGCGCGACCTGGCATCCGGGCACGCCGTGCCGGCGATGCAGCTCGGCGAGGTCGGCGGCACGACGCTCGATCTCGACGACCTCGTGTCGATCCCCGTGGCGGAGCTCGCGGCGGTCTGGCGGGGAGCCTTCGGCGCCCTCGTCGACGGCGGGACCCGACGGTGAGCGACCGGAAGGAAGGGCGGGGCAGCGGCTTCTCGCCGCCCGGGGGGCCCTCCGCCCACGACCCGGCGGACCGCTTCCACGAGGAGTGCGGCATCGTCGCGATCCACGGCCACCCGGAGGCCGCGAACCTGGCCTACCTCGCGCTCTACTCGATGCAGCACCGGGGGCAGGAGTCGGCGGGCATCGTGTCCTCGCGCGGCGACGCGCTGATCGCCCATCGCGGTCTCGGTCTCGTCGCGGACATCTTCGACCCGGACATCATCCACCGGATGGTCGGGAGTTCGGCGATCGGCCACAACCGCTACGCGACCCACGGCGAGACCGTGCTGAAGAACGCTCAGCCGCTGGTGGTCGAGTACTCGGGCGGAGCGCTCGCGATCGCGCACAACGGAAACCTCGTCAACGCCAACGGCCTGCGCGAGCGCCTCGAAGGCTCCGGCTCGATCTTCCAGTCGACCTCCGACACGGAGGTCGTGATCCACCTGATCGCGCAGTCGCGCGCCGGGACGCTCGTGGGCCGCCTCGTCGAGGCCCTGTCGCAGGTCCGCGGGGCCTACTCGCTCGTCCTGCTGTCCCGCGACGAGGTCATCGCGGTGCGCGACCCGCACGGGCTGCGGCCGCTCGTGCTCGGACGCACCAAGGACACCTGGGTCGCCGTGTCGGAGACCTGCGCTCTCGACCTGATCGGGGCCGACTACGTGCGCGAGGTCGAGCCGGGGGAGATCGTCGTGATCGGCCCCGGCGGGATGCAGTCGCACCGCCTTCCAGGGCCGAGCGAGCCGCGCCACTGCGTCTTCGAGTACGTCTATTTCGCCCGCCCGGACTCGCGAGTCTTCGGGCGCACCGTCTACCAGGTCCGGCGGGAACTCGGACGCCAGCTCGCACGCGAGAGCCACGTGGACGCGGACCTCGTCATCCCGGTTCCCGACTCGGGCGTGCCGGCCGCCCTCGGTTACGGCGAGCAGGCCGGGATCGCCTACGAGATGGGTCTCATCCGCAACCACTACGTCGGCCGGACCTTCATCGAGCCGACCGACTCGATCCGGCACTTCGGCGTCCGCGTGAAGCTGAACGCGATGCCGGAGCTCCTCGACGGCAAGCGGGTGATCGTGGTCGACGACTCGCTCGTGCGAGGCACGACCAGCAAGAAGATCGTGGCGATGATCCGTGCGGCCGGCGCGCGCGAGGTCCACGTCCGGATCAGCTCGCCGCCGACGATCTCGCCCTGCTACTACGGGATCGACACGCCGACCCGGGGCGAGCTCATCGCGTCCTCCCACTCGGTCGAGGAGATCCGGAGCTTCAT
>JAGWVP010000280.1 GCA_018970825.1 bacterium
GGCCGCGGGCCCGGCCGGGGCGGCGGGCCCCGCACCGCGCGCCGCCGCCGGCGGCGACTCGCTGCGCAGCGTGAGCGGCCCGCACCCGGGCAGGCTCGCGATCACCTGCTCGATCTCCGGGCGGATGCGCTCGACCAGGTCGGGAACGTCGGCCGGGGGCGCGATCGTGATCGTCGTGCCGAGCCCGCCGACCTCGACGTCGCGGACGATCCCGAACGAGACGATGTCTCGGGAGAATCCCGGGTATTTCACCCGGCGCAGTGCCTCGAGGACCTCGCGGGCGGTCGCCATGCCGGGACCCTAGCCGACGCCGTCGCGCAGGCAAGACGCCGCGCCCCGAAACGCGAGCGGGGCGCCCGGCCCTCGGCCGGACGCCCCGCTCGTTCACGGACGGCCGCTCGGGCGGCCGCGGTGACGGATCAGTCGGAGAGGCGCGACAGCGCGCGCAGCGAGAAGTAGTTCGGGTCGAACTGCCGCTCGAGGAACTGGCTCGAGTAGCGTCCGCCGAGCGCCGCGCGGTCGGTCTTGTCGTTCACGCCCATCACCATGTTGGGCGTCGACGCACCGAAGCTGCCGTCCTCGTTCTTCGACCAGTGGTAGCCGCACATGGCGGTGTAGAAGTACTCGCCGGCCTTGTTGTGGACGTTCTTCCAGTAGATGCGGTTCATGTCCTTGTCCACGTACATGATCACCTTGCCGAAGTTGTAATACGGGTCGTTCGACTCGCCCTCGAGGATCCAGACCGGGCGGGGGACGAAGACCAGGTTCTCGGTGATCTGCCAGGGCGCCCCCTTCGAGCCGGGCGTCTCGTAGGCGCCCTTCAGGTAGGGGATCGGGACCTCGTAGCGGGTCGGGCTGTTCGTCGGCTTCATCGTGAAGGCGAGAGGCCCGAGGACCGGGGCGAGAACCTCGCCCTCGCCCGTCAGCTTCCACTTGTAGTACTCGACCTTGCCTGCGTAGCAGTTCAGGTCGTCCGAGAAGATGTCGAGGCCCGCGATTGGATCCGAGCGCGAGGCGGCGTTCACGCGCCGCGAGCGGCGGGTCTGCGGAACGTAGGCCCAGATGTTGTCCTGCGAGGTCCAGTCGTTGATCTGCTGGCCCAGGATGTTGACGCCCTCGGCGTCGGCAGGCTCCATCGCGTGCGAGAGCGAGGTGCCGCGGAGGTTCTCCGGGTTGTCCTGCCCCTCGGTCGTCGTGCCCATGTAGGCCTTCGAGTGGAGCCACAGCTTGATGCGGCGGAACTCGCCGTTGCGGTCGATGCCGTTGAGCGTGAACGTCGCGCCGTAGCCGTCGCCGAGCTGGTTGGCGAGGTAGAAGTTCCACGCCACCTTGCAGCCCGCGAGCGGATCCTTCGGGTCGATCTTCGGGAAGGGCTTGCCGAAGACGTGGTCGGGGATCTTGCTCGATCCCTTCTCCTTCAGGCCGCAGGTCGCCGGGTCGAGGTCGTACTTGCCCTCGTTCGCCTCGGAGGCGGCCCAGTACTTGGCGGTGAAGTTCTCCTTGAACTTCGCCGAGTCGACGGGGACGACCTTCATCTGGTAGTCGCCCGCCTTCACGCGCTTGAGCACCGGCTCCGGCAGGAGCTTCTCCGCCTTCTGCCAGTTCGACGCGTCGAGGACGTACTCGCCTCCGCCGTCCGCCTGGGCGAGCCCGCTCGTGAGCAGGAGCGCCGCCGCGGCGAGGAGCCATCGGTGGGTCATTCGCATCTGGAAATCCTCCTAAGGGGTGCTGGGTACCGAGCCCCGATTGATTCCCGAATCCGGGTCCGACGTCAACGCGAACCGGCCTCCCCGTCGTCCCCCGCCGTCGACCGGCGCGCCGCCCCGAGGAGCTTGTCCCACTCCCAGAGCAGGACCGAGCCGACCAGGACCACGTCGGGCTGCGGCGGGAGCCGCAGGTACACGGCGGTCAGCGTGGGGTTGCGGTCCCCGATGTCGACCCGCACCCCCGAATCGCCGCCGAGGGCGAAGGAACCGCGCGGTCGCTCGAGGCCGAAGGCGGCGGGGTCCTGGTCGACGAACTGCGTCAAACGGGTGAGGCCCGCCAGCGTGCGGAGGAACTCCCCGGGGACGTCGGCGTCGACCGTCCGCGGCACTCCCCCCTCGGGCGTGAAGGTCCAACCCTCTCCGGACCGCTCGAAACGACCCGCGACGTCCTCCCCCCGCACCGGGATCGAGTCGACCCCCGAGGGGGGGAGCAGGACGAGCGGCGAGGCCGGTGCCGACGAAGGCGGCGCGAGGCGCGCCGAGACCTCGGCGCGGACCAGCGGGGCGAGGATCGCGACCGCCGCGGCCAGCAGCGCGATGCGCAGCCAGGGCAGCGGCTCGGCCGCCACCTCCGTCGCGGGGTCGGCGCGGCCCGGCCGGTCGAGCGCGGGTGTCACCGGCCGCCCCGCCGCCGCCGTCGCAACCCGAGCGCGCCGCCGATCGCGAGGACGATCGCGGGCAGCACGACGCAGCCCGACCAGAAGATCGCCCGCGCCTGTCCCGCCGTCAGGTGCAACTGCGAGAACGTGCCGCCGGGCGTCGCCGAGCGGCGCGTCGAGATGAGTTCCTCGGTGCGCGCCGCGAGGTGGGCGAGGTTCACGAAGAAGTCCCGGTTGCCGAGCGTGCCGACGTAGAGGTTGGTCGCGAACTCCGCGTCGCCCACGAGCAGCACCGAGCCGTTCCGGGCGGGGCCCGGCGCGCCCGGCGCCGGCGCGGACTCGACCCGGGCGATCGCCGCGACCGGGACCGGGCCGCGCTTGTCGATCCCTTCGCGGAAGACCGGGGGACGGCCGTCGGCCGAGATCCGCTCGGCGTCGCTCCAGGTGTCGTTGCCGGTGAACGCGAACGGCGCGAGCCGCACGTCGGGCTCGCTCGGCGCCTCCACGTTCACCGACTGGGCGAGGGGGAGGATCGCGGGAGGCGCGCCGGTGTAGGGGAGGATCTGCTCGTTGAAGAGCGACACCTGCGGCGCGAAGGCGTCGGCGTGGAAGAGCCGGTTGCGATCGTCGACCACCAGGTCGTTGCCGCCGGCGAGCCCGTAGCTCGCGAGGAGTCCCGCGACCCGCGCGGGCGCGCCCGCTTCGAGCAGGAACAGCGCGCCGCCCCCCGCACGCAGGAAGGCCCGGACGGACTCGACCTCGCTCTCGGTGAAATCGCTCGTCGGCCCCGCGACGACCAGGAGCGACGCGTCGGCCGGTACGCCGCCGCGCAGGTCGGCGGCGCGCTCGACGCGGAAGTTCTCCGCCGCGAGTGCCTTCGCCGCGGCGGAAAGGCCCGCGCGCGGGTCGGTGTCGCCGGGATCGCGCTCGCCGTGCCCGACCGCGAAGACCGCGACCCGCTCGCGGCCCTCCACGAGCCGGATGAGCTCCGTCGTCAGGTCCTCCTCCGTGACCCTCACCCCGCGCAGGCGCCGATCGTAGCCGTCGATCACCGCCGTGTCGTAGTTGACGACGCCCATCGAGTTCGCGAGCAGCGGGCTGCGGTCGAGGTCGACCATGTCGAAGCGGAAGCGGCTCGACTGCTCGCCGAAGCGCCGCAGGAGCTCCCGCATCGTGCGGATCTTGCCCTGGTCCTGGCCGTTGAAGAACACGGTCACCCGGACGTCGCGGTCGAGCCTCGCGGCGGCGCGGCGCGCGGCGTCCGAGAGCGTGTGCTCCCTGGTCGGCGTCAGGTCGAAGACGACGTTGCGGGTCCATGCGAACGCGAGCAGGAGCCCCGCGACGGCCGCCGCGAGCAGCAGTTCCGCGACGAGCGCCGCGAACGGTCGCCAGGGAAGCCGCGACATCAGTCCACGCCCCGCCACGACCGGCTCTGGAGGGAGCGCAGCGCCGCGTAGAGGAAGAAGGCCGTGAAGAGCAGGAAGTACGCGACGTCGACGGTCTGCACCTGGCCGACCGCGAAATTGTAATAATGGTCGAAGAGCGAGAACAGGAGCAGGAAGCGAATCAGCCCCTCGTTCCCCGCCGCCTCGTTCCACGTCATGAACCAGAAGAAGACGAGCAGCCCGTACGTGAGCATCGCCGCGACCACCTGGTTCTCGGTCAGCGTCGAGGCGGCGAGCCCGCAGGCGACGAACGCCGTACCGAGCAGGAGCAGGCCGAGGATCCCGGCCGCGGGCGGGCCGAGGTCGAACGGGTGGAAGATCCGGAACACCGCGAGCGGCAGGACCGCGCACGCGACCAGCACCAGCACGAAGACCCAGGCGGCGAGGAACTTGCCGAGCACGAGCTGGACGTCGCGCACCGGCAGCGTCCACAGGAGCTCCATCGTCCCGAGCTTCCGCTCCTCGGCGAAGAGCCGCATCGTGACGAGCGGCACGACGAGCAAGGTCGCGAGCCGGAAGTCGATGAAGACGAAGCGCCAGAGACCGGTCGCGAGCACCTGCGCGCCGAAGGTCACGAAGAAGGCGACGTCGGTGTAGAAGAACCAGCCGGTCAGCACGAGGTAGACCGCGAGCAGGACCCACGCGATCGGGGACCCGAAGATCGCCGCGAGCTCGCGGCGCGCGATCGCGCTAATCGCGCGCACGGGGCTCTCCCGCCGACGCCGCTCCGCCGTCGCCGACCAGCGCGAGGAAGATCTCCTCGAGGCTCATCCGTCGCTCGCCCATCTCGACGAGCCCGAGGCCCGCGCCGACGGCCGCGGCCGCGATCTCGCGCCGCGGGTCCATGCCGAGCGGCGAGCGGACGACCCAGGCCGTACCCGACGGGTCCCGCCCCTCCCGCTCGACGCCGATCGTTCCCGGCAGCCCGGAGAGCACGCCCTCGGCGATGCCGTCGTCGC
>JAGWVP010000281.1 GCA_018970825.1 bacterium
GCTCGCGGCCGGTTTCGGCATCGTCCGCCGGCCGTCCCTGCGATTGCGTCGCGCGACCTCCCGACTGCTGGTGGCGAGCGGCGCTCTCCTGCTCGCGACCTACGCCGGGACCTCGTGGCTGCGGCCCGCGGGCCTCGACCTCGGCGCCCTGCGCGACCGCGTCGCGGCGACGGGGCTCGAGCCGTCCGGCTGGCCGCTCTCGCTCGCGGCCCTGGGTCTCGGCATGCGGTGGCTGTTCCCTCTCTCGCCGGCGGGAGCGACCGCCGCGACGAGCGACGGCGAGAAGCGCCCGGTCGAGATCTCCGGCCCGGACGGGGACCTCGGGACGACGGGAAGCCGCTGGGGCTGGTGAGGCTCGGCCCTCGGGGCCGCGTCGGCCTCAGGCTCCGGGGCCGTGGTGCGCATCGGCACGCCGCGCGTGAGCGTGGCGCAGGCGACCGTGGCGGTGGACGTGCGCATGCGGTTCCCCCGTCGGGTCGCCCGGCACGTGCGCGTGCAGGTGGTGCTCGTCGTGCCGATGGAGGTGCTCGTGCTCCTCTTCCCCGTGCTCGTGGAGATCGGGACTGCCCGCGGCTGCGAGCAGGGCCACGCCGACCGCCATGAGCGCGCCGGCGGCGATCTCGGTCGGACCGAGCCGATCGCCGAGAAGCGGAACGGACAAGAGCGCACCGGCGAACGGCGCGGTCGAAAAGAGGGCCGCCTCGCGCGCAGCCCCGAGCGTCCGCATCGCCGTGACCACCAGCACGAGGCTCGCACCGTAACTCGCGAAGCCGAGCAGCATGGCCGCGAGGGCGGGCCGCGCGGCCGGGATCCTCGCGCCGAGGAGCAATGCGAGGATCGCGCTCGCCGCGCCGGCGAGCACGCTCTTCGCTCCCGCGACCGAAACGGGATCGCGACCCGAGAGCCGTTGCGTCAGGTTGTTGTCGACTGCCCAGCCGGCGCAGGCCGCCGCGATCGCGAGCACGCCGACGGGGTTCGCGCGGAGGCCCTCGCCACCCTGCAGGGCGAGCAGGCACGAGCCGGCGAGGATCGCGACGCTCGCCCCCAGTTCGCGGCGGCCGAAGGACTCGCCGAGCGCCGCGACCGCGAGTCCGATCGTGAAGGGGGCCTCGAGATTGAGCAGCAGGGATCCGGCCACCCCGGAGACCCGGCCCAGCCCGAGCAGGAGCGCGAGCGGCGCCAGGATGCCGCCCGCGACGACCATGCCGAGCAACACCGGCGCGTCCGCGCGACGCAGGCCGGGAGCGCGAGCGGCGCCCGCGACACGGGCCGCGAACAGTACCCGGGTCGCCGCGAGTCCGAGGCCTGCCCCGAGGTAGAGGAGCGAGCTCAGCACGAGCGGCGGGAGATCGCGCAGCAGGATCTTCGCGACCGGCGCGCTCGCACCGAAGAGCGCCGCGGCTGCCAGGGCCGCGGCGACGGCGGCTGCGGGGCGGGGCGGGTCGCTGCGGGTCGACATCCCCGGGGAGCCTAGCCGAGCGGCCCGGCCGGGTCAGCCGGGGCCGGTTTGAAGGCGGTCGCCCGGCGAGCGAGACTCCGGGCTCGACGCGGCACCGGGGGCCGTGCCGAACGGGGCGAACCCCCGGCCCTCCCCGGACGACGAGCACGAGGAACGAGGTTCATGGGACGCATCTTCGAGACGCGCAAGGCCACGATGTTCGCCCGCTGGGACCGGATGTCGAAGGCGTTCACCCGGATCGGCAAGGACATCGCGATCGCGGTCAAGTCGGGCGGGACGAGCCCCGACGGCAATCCCGCGCTGCGCCGGGCGATCCAGAACGCGCGCGCCGTCAACATGCCGAAGGACCGCATCGAGGCGGCGATCAAGCGCGCCTCGGGACAGTCCGCCGCCGACTACCAGGAGGTGCTCTACGAGGGCTACGGCCCGAACGGCATCGCCGTCCTCGTCGAGACCGCGACCGACAACCCGACCCGCACGGTCGCGAACGTGCGCGGGCACTTCAACAAGTACGGCGGCAACCTCGGGAATTCGGGCTCGGTCGGCTTCCTCTTCAAACGCATGGGCGTCTTCCGGTTGAAGCCCGACGGCATCGACCAGGAAGAGCTCGAGCTCGACCTGATCGACCACGGCCTCGAGGAGATGGGCGAGAGCACCGGCGAGAAGGGCGAGCCGCAGCTCGTGATCCGCTGCGCGTTCACCGACTTCGGACGCCTGCAGAAGGCGATCGAGGATCGCGGCCTCGTGACGATCTCGGCGGAGTCGGAGTACGTCGCGCAGACGCCGACCGCGCTCCCCGAGGACAAGGCGACCGAGGTGCTGAAGCTGGTCGACGCGATCGAGCAGGACGACGACGTCCAGCGGGTGTTCCACAACCTCGCCTGAGCGGCGGGAACGCGGAGCAGTCGGCCGGCGCGACTCAGCGAGCGGGTGGCGGGTTGCCGACGAGCAGCTCCCCGGGCGACGGATGCAGCGGGGGCCAGTCGATCGCCGCCGGCTCGAAGCCGGGAGAGGCGCCCGCGTCCGACCCCGCGTGGCCCGCGTCGCGACGGCGGAAGATCCAGAGATCCGGCACGAAGTCCGCCGGCACGTCGGGACCCGGTCTCAGGACACCGCGGTGGAGAGCCGAGGTCTTGCCGAGCGGCTCGTAGTCGCGCCGCAGGAGGTCGACGACGCGCTCCCACAGGAAGAGGTCGCTGTGGCGGAAGGTCGGCACGGCCGCCGGGACCGACACGACGACGTAGTCCGGGCGCGCGGCCTCGACGTCGCTCCAGGCCGCTTCCTGCCTCGTGCGCGAGTCGGTGTACCCGGCGGTGAGCGGCGAGAGGATCACCCACGGCGTGATCGACCGCAGCCCCGAGTAGTGGTGGAGCTGCGGCTCGCTTCCCAGGACGAACAGCGACGACAGCCCGTGGTCGGCCGCGTCGCGCGCGAGGATGCGGCCGATCGAGGGACCGTTCGCGAAGCGCATTCCGCCGTAGCGTGAAAACGACCTCGCCGCCGCGTCGATCCCGATCGGCACCGGCCGGGCCGCGACCCAGGCCGCGGCGAGCGTGGCGATCGCGGGCACCCGGGCGATCGCGGGCAGCTCCGCCGAGGCGAGCGCCGCGCAGAGGGCGAGCGGCGGGACGGCCTGGAGCAGGTAGTGCCCGCGGAAGTAACCGCCCGCGGACACGGCGAGGAACGCGGTCGCGAGCCATCCCCCGGCGACGAACGCGGCGCGACGTCGGCCGAGGAGAGCGAGAGCGACGGCACCGGTCGGGCCCGCGCACCACAGGAGTCGGTCGAAGAGCGAGGCCGCGGCGACGCGACGTGCGAGCATCTCGCCGAAGCGCCCTTCGGGGTTGAAGCCGACGTAGCGAAGGTTGTGCAGGAGCACGCCGTCGAGGAACGGTTCGAGCGCTCCCCACGAGGCCCACGCCGCCGCGGTCGCGATCCACGGCGCGGCCGCGGCGGCGAGAAAGGCGCCCGCGGAGCCGAGCCGCCCCCGGGGATCGCGGCCGACCACCAGCCAGCCGACGAGCAGGTGCGGAAGGTGGGCGAGCGCCGGCTGCTTGAAGAGCGAGGCGATGCCGAGCGCGAGACCGCTCGCCGCAGCTGCAGGCGCGAGCGCACCGCGCCCGGGCCCCCGGCGCGCGCCTTCCCACGCCCGGACGAGGAGGAGGTAGGATGCCGTCGCGGGCAGGACGAGGAAGGCCTCGGTGTTCGCAGGCCACGGCTCGACGAGCGGCGAGAGGAACGCGAGTGCTCCGAGCAGGGCCGCGACGGGCGCCGCGAACCCCGCGCCGAGACGGCGCGCGACGGCGGCGAGCAGGGCGAGGGTGCCGACGTAGGAGACCAGCACCGCCGCATGCGCCGCCACGTCCGAGCGCCCGAACACGGCGAGGACGGCGCCGTGGACGAACACGATCCCGGGCGGTTTCTGCAGGAAGGCATCCCGGTAGGGAACCCCGCCCGCGGCGAGGACGCCGGCCGCGTGGGCGTACTCGCCCTCGTCGCGCTCGAAAGGGACGTCCAGCCCGCTCGCGAAGGCCGCGGCGAACAGCAGCAGGATCGCCCACGTGCACGCGCGCGGCGCCGTCGATCGCCAGCGTGTTCCTCCCATGGGCGGCCGGGCCGTCCGGCTCTCGACGCTTACGACGGCCCGGGGCCGAGCCGCAAGGCCCGCGCGGGGCCCTTGCGCGAGGCACCCCGGCGTTCCTAATTTCGCAGACGTGCGACTTCCCCGCCTCGCGTTCGCCCTCGTCGCGTTCTCCTGCCCGGCGCTCCTCCTCGCCTGTTCCGACGCCGGGGCGCCCGCTCCGCCGCCGGTGGTCGTCGGCGTGCTCGCGCCGGTCGAAGGCGGACTGGTCGACTTCGGCCGCGGCATCGCCGACTCCGTGCGACTCGCCGTCGCCGAGCAGGCCGCGACGATCCTGCCCGGGCGCGACGTCCGGGTGGTCGTGCGCGACGACTCCTCGGATCCCGCGGTGGGCGCAGCTGCCGCTGCCGACCTCGCACGCGACCCGCTGGTCGCCGCCGTCGTCGGGCCCTACAACTCCGGCGTGGCGCAGGCCGCGCTCCCGGTTCTCGCACCGGCGGGCGTCGCGCTCGTCTCGCCGTCGAACACGCTCACCTCGCTCACCCGCGGCGGGACGCCCGCGGACCCGACCAGGCCGTGGTCGGACTACTTCCGGCTGGTCGGCGCAGACGTCGAGCAGGCGGCCTTCCTCGCCCGGCGCGCGCGCGCGATCGGCTACGCGCGCGCCGCCGTCGTGAGCGAGACCAAGGCGGTCTCGAAGGGACTGGCCGA
>JAGWVP010000282.1 GCA_018970825.1 bacterium
GGCGTGCGGGTCGTGTGGCCGCCGGTCAGCTGGAGGGCGTCGACCGAACCGTCGGCCTCGATCATGCGCGCGACCTCGATCCCGTCGTCGAGCGAGAGGCCGCCCCGGAACCCGTCGTCCATGTTGAGCTTCGCCCAGACCGCGGCGCGGCCCGCGGTCGCCTCGCGCACCGCGCGGAGCACCTCGCGCGGAAACCGCGCACGGTTCCCGATCGAGCCGCCCCAGCGGTCGGTGCGGCGGTTGTTCCACGGGCACAGGAACTGCGAGAGCAGGTAGCCGTGGCCGGCGTGGACCTCGATCGCGTCGAAGCCGCACTCCACGGCGAGGCTCGCCGCGCGTGCGAAGTCCGCGGTCACCCGCGCGAGGTCGTCCTCGCCCATCGCGCGCGAGACCGACTGGGCGTGCGGGCTGAAGGCCCGCGAGGGCCCGATCGGCCGCCCGCCGATCGCGTGCCGGGTCGCGAACCACCCCGCGTGGCCGAGCTGGACCGCGACCCGCGCACCCGCGCGGTGCATCTCGTCGGCGAAACGAGCGAGCCCGGGCCGCGCCTCCTCGCGCATCCACACCTGGTCGCGGAACGTCCGGCCGTCGGCCGAGACCGAGCAGTAGGCGAGCGTCGTCAGGCCGACGCCGCCCTCGGCGAACTCGCGGTGCCAGTCGACGAGACGGTCGGTCACGAGCCCGTCCACGGACAGGCCCTCGTTCGTGCCGCACTTGACGATGCGGTTGCGCACCTCGACCGGGCCGAGCCGCGCGGGCGAGAAGGGCGACGGGCCGTCCGCGGCGTCCATTCCGGATCCGTGCCCCGGGGCGCACCGAAACGCAACGTCGCCGGTGGCGGAGGCGCCCCGGGCCCCGCTCTTCGTTGCGGCGCGCCCCCTCGGAACGGGCTCCCGGGAACGCGGCGACTCAGATCGCGCGCGCCTCCCGCAGCCGCTCGATCTCCGCGTCGTCCATCCCGAGCAGCCCTCGGTACACCTCGTCGTTGTGCTCCCCGAGGCGCGGCGCGCCGCTCCGGACGGCCCCCGGCGTGCGCGAGAGACGCGGGTAGACGCCCTGCATCCGCACCGGCCCGACGACCGGGTCGTCGACCGAGACGAGGTCGCCGCGCGCGGCGACGTGCGGGTCGGCGCAGACGTCGGCGACCGTGTAGGTCCGGGCGAAGGGCACGTCGGAGGCGAGGCAGAGCCGCTCGATCTCGGCCGCGTCGCGGGCGCGGCACCAGTGCGCGACGAGGTCGTTGATCTCGTCCGCGTGCGCCACGCGGGCCGCGAGCGTCGAGAACCGCGGGTCGGAGAGCAGGTCCTCGCGGTCCATCATGCGTGCGAGCCGCGGGAAGAGCCCGTCGCCCGCGGCCACGATCGCGACGAATTGCCCGTCGCTCGTCTCCCAGTTGTCGAGCGGCGCCGAGTTCGCGAGCCGGTTGCCCTCGCGGCCGCGCACGACGCCGAGCCGGTCGTAGGCGGCGACGGTGTGCTCCATGATGCGCAGGATCGATCCGTAGAGTGCCAGGTCGATCTCCTGCCCCGGGCGACCGCCGGCGGGAGGCGGCGGCGCCGGCGTGGCCGCACCGCTGCCTTCCGCCCGGTCGCGCTCCCACAGCGCCATCACGAGCGCGAACGCGTTGAACACCGCCGTCAGGTAGTCGGAGACGATGATGCCCGGCCGCACCGGCGGTCGATCCTTGTAACCGGTCACGTGGAGGAGGCCGCCCATCGCGATCCCGTTGCGGTCGAGCCCGGGGCGCGAGCGGTACGGGCCGGTCTGCCCGTGGACGCTCACGCGGGAGACGACGAGCCGGGGATTGATCGCGCGCAGCACGTCCGGCCCGACGCCCCACTCCTCGAGCGTCCCGGGCTGGAAGTTCTCGACCAGGGCGTCGGCGTGGACGACGAGCCGCTTCAGGATCTCGCGCCCCTCGGGCTTGCGCAGGTCGCAGGTGACCGACTTCTTGTTGCGTCCCTCGACCGCCCACCACAACGAGTAGCCCTCCTCGAAGGGGCCGATGCCGCGCATGAAGTCGCCGACGCCGGGCTGCTCGAGCTTGATCACCTCGGCGCCGAAGTCGGCGAGCAGCGTCGCGGCGAAGGGCGCACCGATGCGCGTGCCGAGGTCGAGCACGCGGAGCCCCGCGAGCGGGCCCCGGGCGGGTTCCCGCGACGCCCCGGGCGGAGCGCCCTCGCCCTCAGCCACGGGGCAGCCCCAGCACGCGCTGGGCGATGATGTTGCGCTGCACCTCGTTCGTTCCCGCGAAGATCGAGGCCGCCCGGTAGTAGAGCCACGATCGCAGGAGCCGCCCGCGCGCGACCGAGCGCGGACCGCCGTCGAGGATGCCGGCCGGGCCCATCGCGAGCATGACGGCGTCGTGGATCCGCTGGCTCATCTCGCTCCAGTAGAGCTTGATGAACGAGCTCTCGGGCCCGAGCGGCTCGCCGCGCTCGATGCGCGTGAGCGTGCGCCAGTTGTTGAGCTTCGCGACCTCGACCTCGATCGCGGCCTGCGCGACCCGCTGGCGAAGCTCGTCCCGCGCGGGATCCCCCTCGGGCAGGGCCGCGGCGAGGCGGCGGAGATCCTCGAGCAGCATCCGGTGGATCACGAGCTGGCGCGGCGAGGTTCCGCGCTCGTGCGCGAGCGTCGTCTGCGCGATCGACCAGCCGCGGTGCAACTCGCCGACGAGATGGTCGCGGGGGACGCGCACCTCTTCGAGGAAGACCTCGTTGAACTCGGAGGTTCCCGTCATCTGGCGCAGCGGCCGCACCGTGACCCCGGGCGCGTGCATGTCGACCACGAGGTAGGAGATGCCGCGCGCACCCGGCTCGTCGGGGTCGGTTCGCGCGATCAGGATGCCCCAGTCGGCGAACTGCGCCCAGCTCGTCCACACCTTCTGGCCGGTCACGACGAAGTGGTCGCCGTCGAGCGTCGCGCGGGTGCGCAGCGCCGTCAGGTCCGACCCGGCCCCGGGCTCGGAGAAGAGCTGGCACCAGACGTCGTCGGCCGTGAGGATGCGGGCGAGCCAGCGCTCCCTCTGCGCCTCGGTGCCGTGGCGCATGAGCGACGGGCCGACCAGGTTGACCCCGATCCGGTTGATCACCTCGGGTGCGCGGGCGAGCGCCATCTCCTCCTGGAAGACGTAGTTCTCCTCCGGCCCCGCGCCGCGGCCGCCGTAGCGCTCCGGCCAGTGGACGCCGACCCAGTGGTCGCCGGCGAGCTTTCTCTGCCAGTCGCGCAGGAACGAGAACTCGTCCTCGAGCGCCTCGAACTCCGGGCCCCCGTCGCCGTCGGGGTCGCGCGGCGCGTGCTCGGCGAGCCAGGCGCGAAGCTCGGTGCGGAAGCCCTGCGCGCGCGGCGAGAACGAGAGGTCCATCGCGGCGTCTCCTTGCCGCGTCGGCGCCCGCACCGCAAACGAGGGGCCCGGGGCGCGCGGTACCGGGCCGGGGCGAGAGGCGAACGCGCCCGCGTCGGCCGCCTGCGCGCCCGCGACGCGGGTCCTTGACTCGCGGGGAGGCGGGCGCGACCCTCCACGCCGGGCGGTCCGCCGCGAGGGACACGATGGCGAAGTCCGCCGACCAGAGCGACCCCGTCTTCTCCGTCCGCGAGATGCAGCCGGGCGACGAGACCGGCATCCTCGACCTCTTCGGACGGACGTTCGGCGCCGAGCGGTCCTCCGAGCACTGGCGGTGGAAGTTCCTCTCGAACCCCGCCGGACGGGAGGTCGTGGTGGCCGTCGACCGCGACGGCCGGATCGTCGGGCAGTTCGCGTCGCTGCCGAACCGCGGTCGGGTCGACGGGCGGGAGGCCCCGATCTCGCAGCTGCTCGACCACATGGTGGACGCCCCGCTGCGCCGTCATGGAGTCTACGCGGCGATGGCGCGCGTCTTCCACGAGCGCTTCGTCGCGCCGACGCCGCGCGGAACCTGGTACG
This sequence comes from bacterium, assembly GCA_018970825.1. GTDB lineage: Bacteria > Desulfobacterota > Binatia > UBA12015 > UBA12015 > REEB422. Next base: position 3,923 of record JAGWVP010000282.1, read on the forward strand.
GGTTCAACCTCGAGGAGATCCACCGAATCCAGCACGACCTCTACGACATGCGGCCGCTCGCGCCGGTCGAGGCGTGGTCGCGTCCGGTCGGGGCCGGGTCGGAAGACGCCCGCGGACCCGGCGCACGGCTCGCCGACTCCCTCGTCCGCGTCGACCGGGTCGGGCGCCTTCCCGGGGACACCGACGCGCTCTGGGCGCGGGCACGCACGCGTTACGGGGCCGCGATCGAGCGCGACGCCCGCTACCTCGACTGGCGGTACGCCGACCGTCCGGACGTGGAATACGCGGTGCTCGCCGCGCGCCGTCGTGCGACGGGGCGCCTGCTCGCGCTCGCGGTCGTCCGCCCGGGCTGGCTCCACGAGCCCGTCGCGGCACTCGTCGACTGGGTGGTCCCGCCGTCGCGACTCGCGAACGCGGCCTGGCGAACCCTGCTCGCGCGGGCCGACGGAATCGCGCGCGACGCGGGCCTGCCGGTCGTGCGGGCGTGGCTTCCACCGACGTCTCCCGACCGCGACGCGCTCTCCCGCCGCGGTTTCGTCCGCGGTGCAAGCCCGTTCCTGACGAGTGCGTGGGACGACGGCGCGACGGGGCGGCCGGTCGACGCGCTCCGCCGCGGCTGGCACTACACGATGGGCGACACCGACATCTTCTGAGAGCCGAGGACCGACGATCGTGGATCATCCGCTGCCGCTTCCCGAGCCCCGCGCGACTCCCCACCCGGGCCGCGTGCTCGTGCTCGCGCCGCATCCCGACGACGAGTCGATCGGCTGCGGCGGCGCGATCGCACTCCACCTCGCCCAGGGCGACCCGGTCTCGATCGCGATC
>JAGWVP010000283.1 GCA_018970825.1 bacterium
CTTCGCCGGTCGGGCCGAGCCCTTCAGCGCGTTCACGAGCCACGAAGACCACGCGGTCGAGCTCGCGCCGGGGACGACGCTGCTCGCCGGCAACGACTTCTCGCCGGTCCAGGCGGTCCTCGTCCGGGCTGGACGGGGCGTCTTCTTCGGCGTCCAGTACCACCCGGAGTACGGCCCGCGGGACGTGGCGGCGCTCGCGCGCCTGCGAGCTCCGCAGCTTCTCGCCCAGGGCGACTTCGCCGACCGCGAGGACCTCGACGCCTGGATCGACGACATGGAGGCGCTCGACCGCGCGCCCGGTCGTGCCGACCTGCGCGGACGGCTCGGGGCGACCGACGACGTGCTGGACCGCTCCGTCGTCGCGGGCGAGGTCCGGCGCTGGCTCGACCTGCACGTCGCAGGCCGCGAACCGCACCCCTGACTCCGGTCGAGCCGGGGCCGGACGGCCGGCCACCCCCCGCCCTGGTCAGCCCGCGCCCGGTCGCCCGAGCAGGAAGGGGTGGAGCGACGTCAGACCGTCGAGGTCGTGGATGTCGCGCGGCAGGTTCGGCACCTGCACGAGCGGGACGCCGTCGGGAAGGCCCTGCATGAAACCCTCGATCCGGAGGGCATCGCCGCGCGCGCGCTCCTGCCAGGCGCAGAAGTTCCGCGCGAGCCGCTCGACGAGTTCCGCCGGGGCCGCGCGCCCGAACGCGCGCGCCGCCGGGGCCGCGATCCGTGCCGCGACCTCGCCCGGCTCGTCGGCGTCCTCGTCGGCACCCGCGCCCTGGAAGAGCGGGTGGATCCGGTTCATCACCACGGCGCGAAGCGGCATGCGGCGGGCCGACATCTGGTCGGCCAGGTACTCGACCTGGTCGAGCACCTGCTCGTCGGGGCCCGCGACCAGGAGGAACGCGGTCGCCGGGTCGCGCAGGAGCTCGGTCACGCGTGCCACGCGCGCCTCGAAGCCGTCGAACAGCGAGCTCATCGACTCGAAGAAGTCGCTCACCTCGGCGAAGGTGCCCACGCCGGTCACCTCCTCGATCTTGCGCAGGATGAAGCCGACCGTCTTGTTCATCGCCTGGAAGGCCGACCAGCCGGCCGACATCGACGGCCGCACGAACCAGCGCACGATCTTGCGGTCGAGGAAGTCGAGCAGGCGGTCGGGCGCCTCCAGGAAGTCGAGCGCGTGCTGCGTCGGCGGGGTGTCGACCACGATCAGGTCGTACTTGCCGCTCGAGTCGAGTTCCCCGAGCTGCTCGACCGCCATGTACTCCTGCGAGCCCGCGAAGCTCTGCGAGAGCTGCTTGTAGAAGCGGTTCGCGAGGATCCGCTCCCGCGCCTCGGGCGTCGGGGCATGCCGCTCCACGAGCTCGTCCCAGCTCCCCTTCTGGTCGAGCATCATCGCGTTCAGCGTGCCCTTCACCTCGAGCCCGGCCCGCGCGAAGGTCTCCGGCGCGACCCGCACCGGCGTGTTGCCGATCGGCCCGATGCCGAGGGAGTCGGCGAGCCGTCGGGCCGGGTCGATCGTGAGCACGATCGCGTGACGTCCCTGCATCGCCCCCCAGAGCGCGAGCGAGGCGGCCGTCGTCGTCTTGCCCACGCCCCCCGATCCCGCGCAGACGAGGATGCGGTGCGTGCGGACCAGTTCGGCGATGCGCTCGGACGGCTCGGTCTTCACGGCGACTCCGTCGGCGGCTTGCCGTCGAGCTGCGCCGCGAGCTCGCGCGACAGCAGGTCGACGTGAGGACCGCCGAACTCCTCGGTGAAGAGGTAGGGCAGTCGCACGGTGGGGATCGGCACCTCGCGGGCGAGCCGCTCGACGTTCTCGCGGTTCAGCTCCGCCCATCCCGTCTCCCCGTCGGCGACGCGCAACGCCTCGGCGAAGAGCGCCTCGTCGGGAGACGACGGCGCCCCGTCGCGCGGCCGCGCGCCTCCGAGCGAAGCGATCTCGGCCGTCGTGAGCGGAGCCCGGTGCACCCGGTTCACCACGAGCAAGGTCCGGGGAAGCCCGAGCTCGGCGAGTCCGCGGGAGATCTCGACCGTCTCGTTCACCGGCATCTCCTCGGGCGTCGTCACGATCGCGACCGCGGTCGCATCCCCGTCCTGGAGGAGCGAGAAGATCCGCTCGGCCTCGCGGTGGACGAGCCCCACGGGAAAGGCCTCGGCCGCGGCTTTCGGCATGCGCAGGTACTGCAGGCTGTGCCCGGTCGCGGGCCCGTCCACGACCACGAGGTCGGGCGCGGTCGCGTCGTCGCGCTCGACCTCGTACCAGATCTTGCCGACCGTCATGAGCTCCTTCAGGCCGGGAGCCGCCGCCACGAAGTACTGGTAGACGTTGCTCGAGAACACCGTCTTCAGCAGCCGTCGCACCGGGATCACGAGCGCGAGGTACTCTTCGAGGGCGCGCTTGCCCTCGACCTCGATGTGGCCGATCCGACGCAGCTCGGACGCTTGCGGACGGCTCTGGCGCTGCTCGTCGATCGCACGCTCGAGCCCCCGGGCCCCTTCGAGCTCGACCATGAGGACGCGCTTGCCGCGGCGCGCCGCCTCGAGGCCGATCGCGAGCGAGACGGTCGTGCGTCCCACTCCGCCCTTGCCGACCGTGAAGACGAGGCGGCGCCGCAACAGTTCGTCGAAGTTCATGCGCCCGGGGCCCGCTCCGCGCGCCGCATCACGAGGCAGACGTTCGTGCCGCCGAAGCCGAAGGAGTTCGAGATCGCGAACTCGACGTCCGCCGCGCGCGCGGCGTTCGGAACGTAGTCGAGGTCGCAGAGCGGGTCGGGAACCTCGTAGTTGATCGTCGGCGGCAGGACCTGGTCGCGCAGCGCGAGCGCGGTGTAGACGGCCTCGAGACCGCCGGCCGCGCCGAGCAGGTGGCCCGTCATCGACTTCGTCGAGCTGACGGCGAGGCGACGGGCCTGCTCGCCGAAGACCTTCTTGATCGCCGCCGTCTCGTTCGCGTCGTTCGCCTCGGTCGAGGTGACGTGCGCGTTCACGTAGCCGACCTTGCCGGGATCGAGGCCCGCGTCCTCGAGCGCGAGCCGCATGCAGTCCGCGGCTCCCCGGCCCTCGGGCGGCGGCTGGGTGATGTGGAACGCGTCGTCGTTCGCGGCGTAGCCGACGACCTCGGCGATCGGGGAAGCGCCGCGGGCGAGCGCCGCCTCGCGCTCCTCCATCACGAGAAGGCCCGCGCCCTCGCCGAGCACGAAGCCGTCGCGGCCCGCGTCGAACGGCCGGCTCGCACGCCCGGGCTCGTCGTTGCGGGTCGAGAGCGCCCGCATCGCCGCGAACCCGCCGATCCCGAGCGGCGCCACCGCCGCCTCCGAACCACCCGCCACCGCCGCGTCGAGGTAGCCGTCGCGGATCATCCGGAAGGCTTCGCCCACGCCGTGGGCGCCCGAGGAGCACGCGCTCGCCGGGGCGAAGTTCGGGCCCCGCAGCCCGAAGCGCATCGCGATCTGGCCCGGGGCGAGGTTGCCGATGATCTTCGGCACGAAGAAGGGCGAGACCTTGCGCAGCCCGCCGTCGAGGAAGGCCTTGTGGGTCTCCTCGATCGAGATGATGCCGCCGAGCCCGACGCCGACGATGCAACCGATCCGGGCGCCGTTCGACTCGTCGACCACGAGCCCCGACTGCGAGATCGCCATCTGGGCGGCCGCGAGCGCGTAGAGGATGAACACGTCCATCTTCTTCACGTCCTTGCGGTCGACCCAGTCCTCGGGGACGAAGTCGGGGACCTGCCCCGCGATCCGGACGGGGAAGTCGTCGCACGGGAAGCGGTCGATCCGGGTCACGCCGGAGCGTCCTTCGAGCACGCGCCGCCAGTTCAGGTCGGTTCCCGTGCCGAGCGGGCTCACGGCGCCGACGCCGGTGACGACCACCCTCCGGCGAGGGACGTCGGCGCGTGCCACGCTTCCGACGGTACGGCAGCACGTCACGCGGATCAAGGAGCCCGGCCGATGCTTCCCGGGGATGCCGCTTCCCGGGGCGCGCCCTCCTCAGCGCCCGACGAGCCCGAGCCCCGCCTGCCGCAGCAGGAAGGCCGCGATCGGCGCGAGCGCCGCGAGCGCGACCACGAGCGCATCGGGCCAACCGGCGTGCAGTTCCAGGATACCGCTTCGCTTCCCGGGCCGCCCGAAGCCCCGCATGTCGAGCGCGACCGCCATCCGGTCGGCCCGCCGCAACGCGCCCATGAACACCGGCACGATGACCGGCGCCGTGCGACGCACCTTCTCGACGATCCCGCGCGGCTCTTCGCCGAGGCGTCGCAGGCTCTGCGCCTGCAGCACCGTCTGCGCGGACTCGACGAACACCGGGACCAGCCGGAACGCGAGCGTGAGCGCGAAGCCCGCGCGCCAGGGCAGCCCGATCTTGGTGAACGCCGCCGTCAGTTCCTCGACCCGCGTCGTCGAGAGCAGGAGCACGTTCAGCAGGAGAAACGTGAACAGCTTGAGAGCCATGCCCGCCCCGTACTCGACGCCCGCGAGCGAGAAGCGCAGCGGCCCGAACGAGAAGAGCGGCGTGCCGCCCGCGAAGAGGAACGACCAGAGGACGAGCGCCCCGGCCGGGATCGCGACCAGGAGCGGCCGGAGCGCGCGCAGGTTCGGGCCGGTGCCGGCGAGCCAGGCGAGCGTCGCGAGGAGAGCGGGAAACGGCCACAGGACCCGCGGGTCCTCGAGCGAGAAGACCGCGACGAAGAAGGCTCCGGTCGCGAACAGCTTCGTGAGCGGGTGGAGCCGGTGCAGGAAGGACTTCCGGT
>JAGWVP010000284.1 GCA_018970825.1 bacterium
TCAGGACCTTGCGCGAGGGCCCGAGCGGGAGTTCGTCGACGATCGCGTACTCGCGCGGCACCTTGATCGAGGCGACGCGGGCCGCGGCCCAGTCGCGCAGTTCCTCGGGCGAGGGACGGGTTCCCTCCGCGGGGACGACGACGGCGACCACCTCCTCGCCGAGGTAGGAGTCGGGCCGCCCGACCACCGCGACCTCCCGCACGGAGGGATGGCTCGCGAGCGCGGACTCGACCTCCGAGGGCACGACGTTGTTGCCGCCGCGGATGATCATGTCCTTCAGCCGGTCGACGACGAAGAGCCGACCGTCCGCGTCGAGGCGCCCGACGTCGCCGCTGTGCATCCAGCCGTCACGCAGCGCGGCCGCCGTCTCGTCGGGGTCGTCGAGGTAGCCGCTCATGAGGTGGTGACCGCGCAGTAGGACCTCGCCCGGCTGCCCCCCGGGGCGGTCGCGCCCGGCCTCGTCGACGATGCGCACCTCCACGCCGGGCACGGGCCGCCCGACCGAGCCGGGCACGCGGTCGCCGGGGGGAGCATCGACGGTCGAGATCGTCGCCTCGGTCATGCCGTAGGCCTGGCGGACCTCGGCGCCGAGCCGTGCCTCCGCGCGACGGTGCGTCTCGTCGGCGAGCGGCGAGCCGGCGCTCATGCACCAGCGCAGCGCGTGCGGGCGCTCGCTGCCGGCGAGAGCGCCCCACGCCGCGTACATCGTCGGGACGGCGGGGACCCACGTCGTTCCCTCCTCGATCATCGCGGCGAGCGAGAGCGCGGGGTCGAAGCGCGGCAGCAGGACCGCGCGGCAGCCGGCTTCGACCGAGGCGAGCATGACCATGCGGCACCCGTAGGAGTGCGCGAGCGGCAGCACGCCGAGAATCGCGTCGTCGGGCCCCAACCGGATCACCCGATCGACCAGGATGCGCGTGTGCTCGACCAGCGCGCGGTGCGAGATCACCGCTCCCTTCGGCCGGCCGGTCGTGCCGGAGGTGTAGAGGATCATCGCGGGCGAGGCGGGGTCGATCGACGGTCGCGCGGGCGTCCCGCTCCCGGCGAGCCCCTCGATCGCGACCGCCTCGACCGGGTGGCGAGACGCCTCGATCGCGGCCCGCGCGAGTGCCGCGTGCCCCGCGTCGTGCAGCAGCACGCGACAGCGCGCATGGTCGAGCCTCGGCGCGATCTCGAGAGCACCCGACACCGTCGGGATCGGGACCACGGTGGCGCCGGCCGAGACGATCGCGAACCAGGAGGCGACGACCCGCTCGCCGTTGCCCGCGAGCAGCGCCACGCGGTCGCCCGGCTCGACCCCACGCTCCTCGAGCGCGGCCGTGGCCGCGTCGACGCGGGAGGCGAGCTCGGCGAAGGCGACCCGAGAGACGCCCGCGGGCTCGCGCACGACGAGCGCGACCGCCTCCGGGGCGCGGTCCGCGGCGCGGCGCAGCCGCGCGGGAACCGTCTCGTCCGCGGCGCCGCTCAGGTGCGCTCCCGTACGAAGGCGCCGATCCGCTCGATCGCCTCGCGGCCCTCGGGGAGGATCGCGGCGAAGGCCTGGAAGACGTGCACCATGTCGTCCCAGACGTCGAGCTCGACCTCGACGCCTGCCGCGCGCGCGCGCTCGGCGAGGCGGGTCGAGTCGTCGAGCAGGACCTCGGCGGTCCCGACCTGCACGAGGAGCGGCGGCAGGCCTGCGAGGTCCGCGTGCACCGGCGAGGCGAGCGGGGTCCGCGCGGAAAGCGCGCCCAGGTACATGGCGGCCATCTCGCGCAGGCCCTCGGGCCGCACCATCGGGTCCCGGTGGTCGTGCGTCTCCATCGAGCCGCCCTCGCAGGCGAGGTCGGTCCACGGCGAGAGGCAGACTCCCGCCGCGGGCAGCGGGTCGCCCGCGTCGCGGAGGGCAACAAGCGTCGCCACGGTGAGGCCGCCGCCTGCCGAGTCGCCGGCGATCGAGGTGCGCCGCGGGTCGACTCCCTGCTCGACGAGCCAGCGAGACGCGCGGACCGAGTCCTCGACCGCGGCCGGGTGAGGGTGTTCGGGCGCGAGCCGGTAGTCGACGACCAGCACCCGTGCACCGGTCGCGCGCGAGAGCCGGGCCGCGAGGTCGCGGTGGGTCGCGATCGACCCGATCACGTAGCCGCCGCCGTGGAGGTAGAGCAGCGCGCGCCCCGGGTCGGCGCCGTGGGCGACGACCCACTCGGCGGGGACACCGCCCGCCGAGACCGGCTCGCTCGAGACGTCGGCCGGCAGCGGGGCCGCCGTCATGCGCTCGAGTCCCGCGCGTCGCTCGGCGACGTCCCCGCCCACGACCGGCGGCTGCGAGCGCAGCATCTGCACCACGAGATCGAGTTCCGGACTCGGCATCGGATTCCTCCCGTCAGCGACCGGCGCGCCCGCGGGCGCGCGGCCGTTCCGCCGCGGCCGACGGGGCCCGAGGGCCTTTCGCCGGCCGCGCCGCCGTCTCGCGCAGGTCGAGGTCGATGCCCATCGGGGCATGGTCCGATCCGCGCACGTGGTCGTGGATGAACGCCCGTCGCACCCGCGGCAGCAGGTCGTGGGTGACGAAGGCATGGTCGATCCGCCAGCCGATGTTCTTCTCGCGCACGCCGAAGCGGTTGCTCCACCAGGTGTATTGCACGCGCCCGGGCTCGAGCGCGCGGTAGGCGTCGGCCCAGCCGCGCGAGACGCAGCGCGCGAGCGTCTCGCGCTCCTCGGGCAGGAAGCCGCTCGTCTTCTCGTTGCCCTTGGGCCGCGCGAGGTCGATCGGCTCGGGCGCGACGTTCACGTCGCCGAGGAGCGCGATCGGCTTGCCCTCGCGCCGGCGCACGCGGTCGAGGAAGTCGAACACGTGCTCGGTGAAGGCGAGCTTGTAGGGCACGCGGGAGTTGTCGCGCTCGTTGCCGCTCCCCTTGGGGAAGTAGACCGAGGCGACCTGGAGCTCCTCGAACTCCGCGAGCAGGAAGCGCCCCTCGCGGTCGAAGGACTCCTCGCCGAGCGAGTCGACCAGTCGAAGCGGCGGCTTGCGCGAGAGCAGGGCCACGCCGCTGTAGCCCTTCTTCGAGCGAGCCGTCACCCAGGAGGCGTGGCGGAAGCGCCTCTGGCTCGAGAGCTCGGGCGGGAGGTCGGCCGGCTCGCAGCGGACCTCCTGCAGGGCGACGACGTCGGCGCCGCAGTCCGCGAGCCAGTCGAGGAACCCCTTGCGCACGCAGGAACGGATCCCGTTCACGTTCCAGGTGACGATGCGAAACGGCATGGCGGAGGTAGGTAGCGCCGTGCGGCGACGCCGTCACCCGTGCAGGTGGCGGCCGGCGTCTTGCCCGGGCGCGTGGCGGTGGACTCCGGCCGCGGCGGCGGGGCGAGCGCGCCCGACGGCCGGGCCGTCGACGGGGGACTCGCCGAGGCGCGCGAGCCAGTTGCGGAGCCCGCTGCGCCAGATGCTGCGCACGAGGAGCGCGCAGAGCACGGCGACCGACGCGGCCGCAGGCGCTCCCGCGACCGGCCGGTCCTGGAACGGGTCCGCGGAGCGGGTCAGCAGTCCGGTCGCACCCGCCACGAGCGACCAGGCGATCGCGGCGACGACCATCGCCGCGACGGTCGCCCCGAGCGCACGCGCCCCGAAGCGGTCGCGCACCCATCGGAAGCCCGCGAGTCCGATCGTCGGGCCGAGCACGAGGGCCGCGAGCGAGGCCTCGCGCGGCCAGCCGTCGTGGACGAGCACCGCCGCGAGCGGCGTCACCGCGACCGCACCGAGCCACGTCGCGGCGGCAGCCGCCGCGACGAGCCAGGCGATCGCCGCCCGGAAGGGAACGTGGTCGAGTCCGCCCGCGGGGAGCGAGAGTTCGAGGTAGCAGGCTGCGAGCAGGCCGACGATCGTCCAGGCGCCGACCTGCGCGACGAGCTCGTCGAGCGTCGCGAGGAAGCATGCTGCGAAGCTCGTGCCGCGACCGTCGCGGTCGTCGGCGCGACTCGTCGATACCGTCGTCCCGCGCGCCGCGCCGCCCGCCTCCGGTGCGGATCCGGCCTCGGTCCCGCCATCCGGACCGGTCGCAGCGCTGGCCGAGGCGAGCCCGGCCACGAAGCCGAGCAGCGCCGTCCCGACGACCCGGGCGAGAGACCAGCGCAGCCCGAGGATCGCCGCGCCGACGAGGAGGGTTTCGAGCCCGAGACCGCGCAGCGACGTCGCGAACGCGACCGCGCGAGCCACGCTGCCCGTCGACTCGCGGACCTGCTCGGCACGAGCGAGAGCCCGGGGGGCGAAGCCGGGTTCCGCGGCGGCGAGGGCGACGCCGCGCATCGCCTCGACCACGGGAGATCCCGGGCGCGAGGAGGCGCGTGACCTTCCGGCGGCGCCGAGCAGCGCCTGCAGGCCGGCGCTCGCGACGAGTCCGGCGAGCAGCGGCGGCCCGACGCCGAGGGCGAGTCGCGCCATCGCGGAGGCGAGGCGCGCCGGGACGTCGGCTCCCGCGTGGGTCTCGACCCCCGTCTCGGTCTGCGCGAGCGAGAGCAGGACCGCGGCCGCGATCGCGACCAGGTCGAGTGCCCGGGAGAGCGGAGAGGGGGCCGGGTCGGCCGGCCAGTCGTGCGCGATCACGTGCAGCAGCACGCCCGCGATGGCGGCCGTGATCCACGGCTCGAGCGCACCGGTGAACCAGTCGGGCACGAGGCTCGCCGCGAGCATGCCGGCCGCGATCGCGACCGCGAGGAAGGCCGCGCGCACGAGGGCCGCGCGCGTGCTGCGCTGCGAGGCGAAGGC